>NZ_JACJDY010000032.1:0-44032 GCF_014163785.1 Pseudoalteromonas sp. SR43-7
GACTCTAAAACTAAAAACGTTACCGAAGGGCTGCGTAAAAATACACTTAAATCGGGTGAACGCGTAGTACGTGTAGATAACACTGAGGGCAAGCCTTCGCATACGCGTTTTAAAGTACTTGAACGGTCAGGAACACACGCAACAGGTTCTGTAGAACCATAAGAGATAGGTATGTTATAACCGCCACCGCTATCAGTCTTTATTTCACATTGACGACCTTCAGGTGCTGGAAAACAAACACTACCTGAACCACCAACAGCAAAAGAAAAAGGATCGCTATCAGTAGGTGCAGGGCAATCTGGGTCAGGTTCTTCAGGTTCTTCAGCTGCTTTATAACACCAGTGAGTGCCTTCCTCTAAAATAGGGCCATTAGAATAAACATCTGATTCACATATATATGCTGTTTCATCTATTGGACTATGCAAAAGAGCAGATTTTGATTCTGTATATTTTACTGAACCGCCAAAGACATCAGAAGTAGCTTTATATACTTGTTCGCAAGAATACAAATATCTATCAGTACCATATGGGGATTGAGAACAAGTAGGGTCACCATCAGAAATATAATCATTATAGTGGGTAGGTGGTTGAGGTAAATTTTCACCATTAAGTTTTGACTCTGCAAAATCAGAACAAGCACTTACATCCTCTGCAGAAAGCTTAATTGTTTCGGTGCCCGCATAAGTACACGACCAGTTTTGAGTTGTTTCCGTCTTAGCAGGTAATCTATCCTGATTTGCAGAAACAAAAAAAGCGCTTAATAGCGCCAATAAAAATATTAGTAATCGCATGTAAGCGCCTTTTTGAAAATGGCGGTTTTACCCGCCTTTGTTAACTGGTTCTTACTCCACTTGAAAAGCCTTCGACAAAGCACCAAACAAGAAATGAAGCAAGGCCAATTGAGGTAACCATTTTACTTGTTAAGCTTTGATACAATCATACCAATAGCAAAACCGATTGCAGCAACAGTAATTACACCAGCAACAACCGCTGTATAGTTTGTTGTACCATCACCTACAGCTGCACCAATTTCAGCAGAATAATCAGCTGCGAATGATGAGCCAGAAGCAACAACTGAAGTTAGTAAAAGACCAGCTTTAGCGCGTTTTGAAGCTAAGATATTTGTAAATTTTTTCATTTTAGTATTCCCTGTAGTTATGTTTTTCCCATTACTCGGACGACACGACCGATGCAATGAGCAGTTATAAAGGCGACTAATGCCGCCGAATTAATTAGGCCGAAAGTGGCCAAGTCAAAAGCAAATAGCTCATTAAGAACATTTACTAATCCGTGTTGCTGTAGTTCTAAGAACTCAGCTTGTGTAACCATCACAAAATCACAAACACCAGTAACGGCTTTTAAAGTTTGGTCGGGTTGGATAGCTACACATTGAGACATTTACTGTTTGACCAACGAAACGTCAGCAACAATATTGCGTGACATATTTCTAGGGTCAGGTTGTAAAACCAAATCAACTTCACAAATACCATTAGCATCTGTAATTTGTTTAAACTTGTTGTAAAGGGTTTGGTCTTCAGTCATTTCTACACTTTTAGGTTCAAAGCCACATTTTTGTATATTGTGATCGCCTTGGATGTAATCTTGCTCTGATACTAAGTAAGAGATAGAAGAAAACGAATAAGGTTTAGCAGCGCCTGATTTACTAGAAACACCACGACCCATAGCCGCAGATAATAAAATTACTTTCATGTTGTTAACTCCATTTGGTTGGGTGGGGTAATACAGGCCTTGTTAATAGAGTCGGGTATATCCCAAGGATTTAGGCCTTTAGTTAGTCGATTAATTATTTCTATATCTGTTAATTCTTTTACATGACGTAAAAAATTTAAGTATTTACCGTAAGACTGAACGCAGTAACGTTCTAAACGTTCGGCAATTAAAGCGCCGTTGTTTTGTCTTTGTCTGCTTGTTGTTCTGATTTCAAGACGTTCAGCAGTAATAAAAGCAAAAGCGGGATAGGCAGCAGCAAATACAGCATCGGTATTGAGAAGTGCATCCAAGGAGATAACACGGTCAATACTGCGCAACTCAAGCTCAGCACGAACCCAATTAGGTTGAGATTCACTTTCCATTTGCTTACCTTTTTCATACATACGCGCCATTTTTCCATTTTTACGACTTCCTACGTAAAGGGTGTTACCGCCATTGGCCACACAGTCATATCGTTTTTGCCAGCCGTGCTTTTTCTTAAACTCAGCTTGTTGTAAATCTGTTAGCTTTTTAAGTTCACCCGTTTGTATAAACGAGAAAGAGGGCGCTTGATTGGTTTTACAAAAGCCGCCTTCTTCTAAATTTTGGAAGTAATCAAGTACGGTTCTATTGCCTTCGTAATCGTCGTAAGCAATATCTAAACGAGTGATTTTTACATTAGGCATTTTTTGCAACATGGTATGCAGTTTAGGAATATCTAAACCAGCACATCCAGTACCAGAAAATGAAATCATAACGCCACCATTATTAGCGCCCCAAGCAATTACACCTGAGTTAATATCATGACGATAAAGTGTTGCTGACTTCTCGTAAGTGAACATGCCACCGGAATTATCACGGTATGACCAACTAAGTGTGTCACTGGTTAAACGGTCAGCAGCAGTAGCAACTTCTGTATTTAATAGGTGCATAAATTTAGAAATATCACCTTCAATTAATGATGTAAGTGCTTTGTAACGCTTTGTTTTTCTTACAACACCTTTAAGAAAGTGCTTTCTATCTTCTTCTGGGATTTCTTGAATTGAGTTGTATTGACGGTACTTAGAAGAGCCAGAAAGGTTATTATCAAACAGCTCGTTATAGTAATAATCAGAGTTGAAAAGTACTGTTTCGCTTACATCAACGTCTAAATCATCAGTTGCAACAAGTGACGTTTTAGTGTCATTTGTGAAGTCATCTGTTGGATTGTTGGCGAACATTTCAGCACATAACATGGCGTTATATGCTTCTTTATAGGATGAAAAATCACCATTTCCGAATGCTAATTTAGCATCAAAACGACAACGAGCAACTTCATTTGGAGAGAAAACAACCGTTAAATAATCGATTTTAGTAAGTTGTTCAGTTAGCTTTTTAGCGTTCTGGGTCATAATCGAACACCCCAGAGTCAAAAAGTTCTTGCCAATTATTGTCGTCTACATCAATTATTTCGAAGCTTTCACCGTTACAGTAATCAATGCAAAATGCCATTGCTTCTGAACGTGAAGAATACATAAGCGGGTGTTCAATTTTATTGAAACCTAATGCGTATTCTTCTATGCCTGAAATGTATTGAAGGTAGAATTTCAATTCCTGAGTCCTTTAGAAAGATAGTGCACAAGTTTGTGCAATGGCTCAGAATGTAGCGCACAACATTGTGCAACGTCAAGAATATATTTTACATTTTTGTGCGCTATAATTGATTTAGAGAGGAGATATATATGTCATTTAGTTACCAACTCATTGAAAAATACAAAGAATTCAAAGGTTATTCACAGGACAAACAAGTTGTTTCTGATTTGGATGGAGTTACGTCGGGTTCATTGTCACAAATTAAGCGAGGCGAGAGACATTTAACTGCTAATCAGTGTATTTTTTTGGCGAATATTGTTGGAACTGACCAAAAAGAAGCTTTATTAAACTTAGCAATTGAGAAATCAAAAACTAAAGAAGAAAGTAAAATATGGTCGGATATTGTAAAAAAGATTAGCGCTGCATGTATTGCGGGCATTGTTGCAGCTGCGTGTCTAACTGGTCCAGTAGTGACCCCGCATTTGCGGTATAAGAGATAGCCCATAAATTACGTTATGTTAAATTTGTTGGTTTTTAATAAAGCGAGCGTGATTATACAAACCAGCTCGCTTTTAGGAGAGTAATTTGGTGGTTAATTAAGCTCTGAATCAACCCAAAACTTGGTACCTTTTAATACAGCTTGTAGTGCAAGGCCATTTTCGGTTACAGAATATACAGTAACTTGATCTGCAATCGCTTCGGCAACTAGTGCACCGCCTTTATCTTCATATTTTGCTGCTGCATCAGCGTTTCCGCCAAATGCCCAACCATGTTCAATAAATCTATTTAGTGCAGCTTGGTTATGAAAAACCATTACAACGTTAAAATCTTTAACGCCTAAACCAAGTCCTAAACCGGCTTCACCCATATTCATGTAAGTCGATTTACCAGTAAGGTTATTTTTAACTACGCCGTAACCGCCACCAAAACTGGCTAAAACAACATTTACGTTCGCGTTATCAAAAACAGCGTAACCAGCCGAATTAGCAATTTGTTTTTTAACGTCAGGTTTTTCAGCGTATAATTTATCTAATGTATTTGTTTTCATACTTTGTACAAGTGAACGTTTTTCGCTTGGTGATGCACTACCTGTAGTAGCACACCCAGTTAACGAAACAGTTAAAGCAAGTACGCTTAGTATAATTAGTTTTTTCATGATTTTTTCCTTAATAAGATATAGCAACCAACAACCATAGAATAATCACGGCATTAAAATAATTAGAGCTTTACTATGTCCAATACTAGACAGTATCGGACTTTAACGTTATTCTGTAAGCCTATTATTTAATTGAATATTTATACATTATGCTTGTTGCTTTGGTTGATACGTTAAAACAATTAAGATATCAAATTGCCCATCTAGATGACGGTACTCTCAATTCAGAATACCCAGAACTTGCATCCTTTATACAGGAAGTTGGCTTGACTGTAACTGAATCAAAAGCCGATCTGACATTCTTATATCAGTTTTTATATGTTTATGGCCGCAAGTCAGAAGCTACTTATAGCCGTTTTCGAAATGAACTTGAACGCTTTTATTTATGGTCGTGGTTAATAGCAGAAAAATCAGTATTCGATTTAAAACGTGAAGATATTGAAGCTTACGTTGATTTTATGGTCGAACCTGATAAAGAATGGGCTGCAACTTCAGTGCAATGGCGTTATAAAGATGAGCAAGGAATTCGTAGATTAAATCAAAATTGGCGCCCTTTTATGCTAAAAGAATCAACTGCCAGCCAACAAACTTTATCGGCGATGTTTACTGCCTTAAATGTATTTTATAAGTTTGCCCTACTCGAAGAAAAAACATTCGCGAACTTTGTCCCTGTTGTTAAAAAAAATAGCCCGTATTTAGTTGTTCAATCACAAATTCAAATTCCTGATACATTAAGTGATATTCAATGGGAATACGTTTTTGGTGTAACGCGTGATTTATGCGAACATAACCCTGATTTAGAGCGAAACTTATTTACGCTTGCCTGCTTAAAAGGTCTTTATTTACGAATTTCAGAATTATCTGAGCGCCCACAATGGTCGCCGGTAATGTCTCATTTTTGGCAAGATAATGATGGATTTTGGTTTTTACGTATAATGGGTAAAGGTAATAAATTACGAGATGTAACCTTAAGTGATGATTTTGTTGAATATTTAAAACGATACAGATTATATCGAGGGCTACCTGCCCTTCCTCGGGTTGATGAATCTGAGCCGTTAGTTCATAAAATTCGCGGTCAAGGTGGCATGACCGTAAGGCAAATTAGGCGTTTAGTTCAACAAAGTTTTGATTATGCTCAGCAATCATTACTTGATGATGGTTTTAAAGATGATGCTGAACAACTTGGCGCTGCAACTGCACATTGGCTTCGTCATACTGGTGCCACACATGATGCGCAAACTAGACCGCTTAAACATTTATCAGAAGATTTAGGTCATTCTAAAATTGCGACTACCGATCAAATTTATATTCAAACAAATATTAAAGAGCGAGCAAAATCAGGACTTAAAAGGAAAATTTAATGGAGTATTTAGTAATTGCATTTATAGGCGGACTATTTTTAATTTATTCTTTAACACTTCGCCAGTTAGAAAAAACAGAAGTAACAGGTCCAATGTTTTTTGTTGTCGGCGGAATATGTTTAGCTTTTATGTTACCCAACGAAGGACATAAAATAAAAGAAGGCGTTGATCTTTTATTACCATTTATAGAGCTTACGCTAAGTATATTTTTATTTTCAGATGCAGCTAAATCAAAGCTAAGTGTTTTAAGGCATAGTTTTCAGTATCCTAGTTTACTATTGTTTGTTGCCCTACCCTTAACATTATTACTCGGTATTGCTGTTGCTTTATTTTTCTTTGCTGAGATTTCACTTATTCAAGCGGCGTTGCTCGCAATTATTTTAACACCTACCGATGCAGCATTAAGTAAAGGATTACTAGCAAGCACACAAGTGCCTGAAAAAATACGTGAAGGGATAAATACTGAAAGTGGTTTGAACGATGGATTATGCGTGCCCATATTCTTAATATTTATATTACTCGCTAAAAATCCTGAATCAGCTATTACCGCAACACAAACATTAAGTGTGTTTGGCCGAGAGCTTGGCTTGGCTTTATTAATAGCTATTACAAGTATTGCTGTTTTTATACCGAGTTTAAACTTTGCAATGAAACGTCATTACTTTGCGCAAAATACCAGTCCGTTTTTATTACTCGGTTTTGCTATGGCTGTTTTTTCTGTCACTCAGTATTTTCATGGCAGTGGATTTATTGCGGTGTTTATTGCCGGTTTATTATTTGATAAATTTTCGACTGAAGAAGTTAGAACAGAATTAATTGAAGACTCAGAGCACATTGCAGATTTTACATCGCTAATGATTTGGTGCTTGTTCGGGTTTGTTTGTGCTTACTTAGTTATTCCAAAATTAAATACTGAAATTATAATTTACGCTTTGTTAAGTACAACATTGATTAGAATAATTCCTGTTATGTTGTCATTGCAGTTTACGGCATTGAGTATTAAAGAGCGTTTTACATTTGCGTGGTTTGGGCCAAGAGGATTAGCATCAATTGTTTTTACATTGATGGTGATAGATACGCAAATAGAAAATAAATATAAAATAGCGACAATAGCAATGACGACTATTCTGTTTAGTGTATTTATACATGGTATTAGCACTAAACCTATTGCTGATAGTTTTGTTAAAAAATAATCATTTAAACTAGGTAAAGTAAGAATACTGATTAAAAAAGGCGTAACGGTTATTTCATTACTGATGAAGTTAATCGTTGCGCCTTTTTTTTATTTTATAAAGTTATTTAAGAACCTGTACTAGTAATTCAATTGGGTGTTTTGGTTTAAACCTCTCAAAACGTTTAACTTGGCTACGACAAGAAAAGCCCGTAGATAAAAGTTGCTCTGGTTTATTTTTATCTACAATTGGTTTCCAACTCATTTCGTAAAGTGCACGTGAGTTATCCTGATTTTGTGCTTCGTGGCCATAAGTTCCCGCCATTCCACAACAACCTGTATTTGTTGTTTTTAATGTTAAACCAATATCATTGAAAATTGTTTGCCATACATTTGCTGCTTTTGGTAGCGTAGTTGTTTCAGTGCAGTGACTCAGTAATGTAAATTTGGTATCTGTATTTTGCTTTGCGCTTAGTGATTTAAACGATTGTGTTTCGAGCCACTCATGGGCAAGTTGCACATTAAATTCACCACGGTTATTTTCTAAAATTGTATTATATTCATCGCGGTAACACATAACGAGTGAAGCATCTAAACCGACTAACGGTGCATTAATATCATTTAATTTATTTAAAAACTCAGCTGCATTTTTAGCTGTAACTTTAAATTCATGCAAAAAACCTTTTACGTGTTGCGGTTTACCATTTGGTTTAAAAGGTAATAGCATTGGTTTTTTGCCAAGTTGGGTTATTAAAGTAATAAAACTTTCTACTAGTTCGGCTTCGTAAAAGCTCGTAAATGGGTCTTGTACTATTAATACATATTCACTTTGTTGCTCTGCATTTAATTTATTTAATAAATCAAAATCAAATTTTTGTGTTTTAGTAATACGCTTTGAAAGTGCAGGAATACTTAACTGTGGTGTATCAACATAGCCAACTGTTTTTTTAATAACATTGCTTACTAATGATGTTTTAACAATTGGGTTTATAACTTTTGCAAACTTTGCCATTAATGGCGCGCTGCTTTCTATGTTACCAACAAGGTAATCTTTTAGCGGACGCGCATAATAACTATGATAATAATTTAAAAAGCGCGAACGAAAAGTAGGAACATCTACTTTAATAGGGCAAGCAGTTGTACATGCTTTACATGCTAAACATTCATCCATTGACGCTTTTACTTCGTGAGAAAAGTCGTAAATACCTTTTCGTTTTTCGCGGCTGTGAACGAAACGTTCCCACCAGGTGATTACTTCACCTTTGTTAAGCTGCTTTTCTACTTCGAGCAAATCTACATTTTTTGACTCTTGTAATCGAAGCCATTCGCGCATTAAACTTGCGCGACCTTTTGGTGAATTACGACGATCGCCAGTTACTTTATACGATGGACACATAGGTGAATTTTCATCGTAATTAAAGCATATGCCATTACCATTACAGGTCATTGCATTGTTAAAACTGGTTTTAACTTCTATTGATATTTGCTTATCGAAGTGCGATCTCTTTTGTCCATCAACACTAACTAGTGAGTCTTCACTATCGATAGGAGTGCATATTTTACCGGGGTTAATACGGTTGTTAGGATCGAAAGCTGTTTTTATTTTACGAAGTTGCGTATATAAATGCTCACCAAAAAATTCAGGACTATATTCACTTCGGTAACCTTTACCGTGTTCGCCCCACATTAAACCACCGTACTTAGCGGTTAGTTTTACTACCTGATCTGAAATAGTTCTAAGTAGTTTTTCTTGTTCTGGGTCGCACATATCAAGTGCTGGGCGTACGTGTAAAACGCCTGCATCAACATGGCCAAACATACCATATTGTAAATTATGGCTGTCGAGTAATGCTCTAAATTCGACAATATAATCGGCTAAATTTTCAGGGGGTACTGCGGTGTCTTCTGCAAAGGCGAGTGGTTTTTGACTGCCTTTTACATTACCTAATAAACCCACTGATTTTTTACGCATTGCGTAAATTTTTAGTATATCGCTTTTATCACTGGTTAACTGATAACCAATAACGCCATTAGTTTGATTTTTTACGCATTCGTCTAGCAGCTTACAAAGTGTGTCTACTTTGTCTTTTATATCATCGTTTGATACTGCATTAAACTCGACCATGTTAAGGCCTTGCATATCTTTATTTGGTACGTCGGTTATTAAGTCCGATACTAAATTCCAAATGATGTCTTCACGCGCTAAGTTTAAAACTTTGCTATCTACGGTTTCTACCGATGTTGCGCGTGCATCAACTAAAAACGGTGAATGACGAAGTGCTGAGTCAAAACTATCGTACTTGATATTTATAAGGGTTTTAAATTCAGCAATCGGTGTTAGGTTTAATTTAGCTTCAGTTACTATACCTAATGAGCCTTCTGAACCCGTTATTAGTCGGCTCATGTCAAAAGTAAGTAAGTCATCACTTAGCACATGCTCTAGGTCGTAGCCGGTTAAAAACCTATTTAACCGTGGAAACTTAGCTAAAATAGCTGCGCGTTCATTAACTGAAATATCTAAAACTGTTTTATATAAACTACCAATTAGAGAGTCTTGCTCGGCTATAATTTTTGCTTTGTCGATGTCTATTGGTGAGGTGCACATAGGTGTACCATCGACTAAATAAGTTGTAAGCCCTAAAACATGATCGCTTGTTTTTCCGTAAACTAACGAACCTTGCCCCGATGCGTCAGTACTTATCATGCCACCAATAGTTGCCCTGTTACTGGTAGATAAATCGGGCGAGAAGAAAAAACCATAAGGTTTTAAAAAGTCATTAAGTTGATCTTTTATTACGCCGGTTTGAACGCGTACCCAGCCTTCTTCTACATTTATTTCGAGGATTTCGCGCATATAGCGAGACAAATCTACAACAATACCTGGTGTTAACGATTGACCGTTAGTACCTGTTCCGCCACCACGAGGGCCAAAAGTTAAAGATAAAAATGGATCGCGAGATGCAGTTTGCAGTGCGAGTTGAATATCTTTTTCATTTTTTGGAAAAATAACACCTTGGGGTATTTCCTGATACACACTGTTATCGGTTGAAGCAGTAATACGCGTTGCATAACTTGCATCGGTATCTCCACTAAAACCTTGGCTTGCAATGGTATTTAGGTAATTTGCGACAAGTTCTGTCGCGGCATCTTGCTGTGTAATTGTTGCTATCATGACGGCGATATTTTAGGGCATTTGACTAATTATATCATGGTGATGGCGAATAGAAATTGAAGATTTTACAGTTTGTAACACTCATTTAGTCGATTTTAATGCAGCTTAAATTATACTCAAGTTAACGAGTAATGAGGTGTGTTATATGAAAAAATTACTATTACAGATCAGTGGCGTGTTATTTATTTTGCTAGGATTATTTTTTGCGATCGTCCCTGGCCCATCGCTTATATTTTTTATGGCGGGTTTATTGTGTTTTTTGTTTTATTACCCTAAAGCGCGACATTACTTATCACTTTGTCAAAAGGTGTTAACTAAATCATGCGCTTATTTAGATAAAAAATTAGCCCGTTAGTTTACTTTAATTGGGTATAAAAAAATGCCAGCAATACATTGCTGGCATTTTTTATAGCTTACCTATTTATTACTTTGCTAATTTTTTAGCTAGGTATAACCATGTTTCTATTACTGTGTCTGGATTGAGTGAAACAGAGTCAATGCCCTGCTCTACTAACCATGCTGCAAAGTCTTCGTGATCTGAAGGACCTTGACCACAAATACCTACGTACTTGCCTTTTTCTTTAGCTGTTTTAATTGCCATAGAAAGTAGTTTTTTAATTGCTGGGTTACGCTCATCAAATAAATGTGCGATTAAACCAGAATCACGATCAAGACCAAGCGTTAACTGTGTTAAATCGTTAGAGCCGATAGAAAAACCATCAAACATTTCTAAAAATTCATCAGCAAGTAATGCATTTGAAGGCAGCTCACACATCATGATTACTTTAAGACCATTTTCACCACGTTTAAGGCCATGCTCTTCTAGTAATTCAATTACGCGTTTACCTTCTTCAAGGGTACGTACGAATGGGATCATGATTTCAATGTTTGCCATATCCATGTCGTTTCTTACGCGTTTTATAGCTTCACATTCTAGTGCAAAACAATCGCGGAAATCTTCAGAGATATAACGTGCGGCGCCACGAAAACCAATCATTGGGTTTTCTTCTTCTGGCTCGTATTGCTGGCCACCAACTAGGTTTGCGTATTCGTTTGATTTAAAATCAGACATACGCACAATTACACGCTCCGGTGCAAAAGCACAACCAAGCGTTGAAATACCTTCAACCAGTTTTGTTATGTAAAACTCTACTGGTGATTCGTAACCGGCAATCATGTCAGTAATTTCTGCTTTTAATGCATCGGTTTGCGCATCAAAATTTAATAACGCTTTAGGGTGAACGCCAATCATACGGTTGATAATAAATTCAACTCGCGCAAGGCCAACACCTGCATGCGGTAAGCGTGCAAAGTCAAAGGCGCGATCGGGGTTACCCACGTTCATCATTACTTTCATTGGTAGTTCTGGCATTTTATCAACGCGTGACGTTAGTATTTCAAAATCTAAAATACCTTCGTAAATAAAGCCGGTATCGCCTTCGGCGCATGATACTGTTACTTCTTGTCCCGCTTTAATTAAATCAGTTGCATTACCACAACCAACAACTGCCGGAATACCAAGTTCGCGTGCAATTATTGCCGCGTGACACGTACGGCCACCACGATTTGTAACAATCGCTGCTGCACGTTTCATGATTGGTTCCCAATCAGGGTCGGTCATATCGGTAACTAAAATGTCGCCTACTTGTACCTGGTCCATTTCTTTGATTGAATCAAGAACACGTACAACACCGCTACCAATTTTGTGACCAATTGCACGGCCTTCAACAAGTACATTACTTGTGCCATTTAATTGAAAACGTTCCATTACGTTTGAGTCTTCGTTTGAGCGGACAGTTTCTGGACGTGCTTGAACTATATATAGTTTGCCGTCGTTTCCGTCTTTTGCCCATTCGATGTCCATAGGACGACCGTAATGTTTTTCAATGATTACAGCTTGTTTGGCAAGATCTTGCACTTCTTCATCTGTAATCGAAAATTTATTAGAAAGCTCAGGGTCAACATTAACGATGTCTACTTGCTTACCATGTGCTTTGTCTTCTGAGTAAATCATTTGTATGGCTTTAGAGCCAATATTACGACGTACTACTGAAGGTTTGTTTTTAAGGAGTGTTGGTTTATGAACATAAAATTCATCAGGGTTAACCGCGCCCTGTACAACCATTTCACCTAAGCCATAGCTTGATGTAATAAATACAACGTCTTCAAAACCAGACTCTGTATCAATACTAAACATTACGCCAGATGCTGATTTATCTGAACGTACCATGCGCTGTATACCTGCTGATAACGCTACACCACGGTGATCGTAACCTTGGTGAACACGATATGAGATTGCACGGTCATTAAATAATGAAGCAAATACGTGTTTAATAGCGACCATGACTGAATCGATACCGACAACGTTAAGGAAAGTTTCTTGTTGGCCTGCGAATGATGCATCTGGCATATCTTCAGCGGTAGCTGATGAACGTACTGCAAATGAAACATCTGCTGCTGTATCGCCATGGAGTTGGCTATATGCGTCGCGAATGGCTTGATCTAGGTTTGGTTGGAATGGTGTGTCGATTATCCATTGGCGGATATCGGCACCGACTTTAGCGAGTGTATTTACATCATCAACATCAAGTGTATCTAGGATGTCATGAATTTTGGCGGTGAGTCCTGATTGATCTAGAAACTCATTAAAAGCATCTGCGGTAGTTGCAAAACCACCCGGTACTTGTACACCAGCGTTTGCGAGGTTTGAAATCATTTCGCCAAGTGACGCGTTTTTACCGCCAACTCGAGGAACATCTTGCATACCAAGCTCTTGATACCAGAGAACGTATTCTTGCACGGATCTTTCTCCAAAAAAAACAAATTGTAGGTCTAACTGTGAGAGTTAAGAAAGAAAACCTTTTATAAAGGTCATCATCATTCTACACTGGCAACAGTCCTCACGTAAACCGTGGGAAACCCATTTTAGGGATTTAAACGCAATAAAAAGGTTAATTATGAGAACTGCTTTTTATATATCAGATGGAACAGCGATTACTTCAGAGGTGTTTGGGCATGCGACTTTGTCATTGTTTCCTATCGATTTTAATCATAAAACAATTCCATTTGTAGAAACTGAAGAAAAAGCGCACGAAATTAAAGCTTTAATTAATGCAACCGCTGCAAAAACAGGTGAAAAGCCTTTCGTGTTTTTTACTTTTGTGAATCACAATTTAAGTGAAATTATAAAATCGGCTAATGCAGTTACGTATGATTTTTTAACTACGTATAGTGAAAAAATCGAAAAAGAACTCAATGTAGCCCCTGTTCCAAAAATGCATCGTACGCATTCTATCCACGAAAAAAGTTATGATTTTAGAATTGATGCGGTTAACTATGCTCTTATGAATGATGATGGCGGAAATATTAAAAACTTTTCCGAAGCAGACATCATTTTAATTGGCGTTAGCAGAAGTGGTAAAACACCGACAAGCTTATACTTAGCACTGCAGTACGGCATTAAAGCGGCTAACTACCCTATTACAGAAGAAGATTTAGATAATGAAGGTTTGCCTAAATGTTTAGTTCCTTATAAACATAAGTTATTTGGGCTGACGATTGACCCTGAGAGGCTTGCGGCTATAAGGCATCGACGTATGGCTAACTCTAAGTATGCTTCAATTAAACAGTGCCGTATTGAGGTGCGCGAAGTGGAAATGTTGTATAAGCGTCACAAAATAGCTTACTTTAATTCTACGCATCATTCTGTTGAAGAAATATCTGCAAAAATACTGATAGAAACAGATTTAGAGCGACGTAAGTACTAACTTACTCATCAAATTTGAAATAAAAAAACCGCAACTAAGCGGTTTTTTTAGTATCAGTAAATATTATTTACGTGCGTCTTTTAGTAAATCAGCGACTAAAAAGCCTAACTCTAATACTTGGTCGGCGTTAAGGCGTGGATCACACTGTGTTTTGTAACGCTGTGCTAAGTCATCGTCAGATAAACCGTAAGCACCGCCTGTACACTCTGTAACGTGCTGACCAGTCATTTCTAGGTGAACACCACCTGCGTATGAACCTTCAGCTTTGTGTACAGCGAAGAACTGACTGATCTCGCGCATGATATTATCGAAGTTACGCGTTTTGTAACCTGAAGTCGCTTTTTCAGTATTACCGTGCATTGGATCTGAGCTCCAAATTACTTTACGGCCTTCTTGTTGAACTCTTCTTACTAGTGCTGGGAGTTTTTCTGGTAGTACGTCTGCACCCATACGCGTAATTAGCGTTAAACGACCAGGAATATTATCTGGGTTTAATGCGTCAATTAAACGAATTAGGTCGTCTGGGTCCATACCTGGGCCTACTTTAACACCAATTGGGTTTTTAATGCCTTTAAAGAATTCAATATGTGCATGGTCTAGTTGGCGTGTACGTTCACCTATCCAAACAAAGTGAGCAGAACAATCGTACCAATCACCCGATAAATGGTCGCGACGTGTTAGTGCCTCTTCGTAACCAAGTAGTAAAGCTTCGTGAGAAGTATATAAATCGGTTTCTTTTAAGCTTGGCGCAATTGTAGAGTTAATTCCGCACACTTCCATAAACTCTAGTGCGTCTTGAATTTTATCTGCAAGTTGTTGGTATTTTTCTTTAAGTGGATTTGCAGCAACAAAGCCCATGTTCCAGCGGTTAACCTGGTGAAGATCGGCTAGGCCACCTTGTGCAAATGCACGTAATAAGTTTAACGTAGCAGCACTATGATGGTATGCAGTCATTAAACGTTGTGGGTCTGGAATGCGCGCTTCTTCTGTAAACTCAATATTATTGATGATGTCGCCACGGTAAGATGGTAAAGACACGCCATTAATTGTTTCTAAGTCTGCTGAACGAGGTTTAGCGTATTGACCAGCCATACGCGCTATTTTAACTACAGGGCATTTACCGCCGTAAGTTAATACAACAGCCATCTGTAAAATTGTTTTGAATGTATCGCGAATATTAGCGGCATTAAAATCGCTAAACGACTCGGCACAGTCACCACCTTGAAGTAAAAATGCACGACCTTCGCACACGTCTTCAAGTTGTTTGAATAGGCTTCTTGTTTCTTCTGCAAAAACTAGAGGCGGAGCCGTTTTTAATTGGCCTTCAACTGATTTAAGTATTTCTTGATCTGGGTACTGTGGCTGCTGCAGTATTGGCAGCTCTCTCCAGCTATTTGGGTTCCACGATGACATAATTTTTCCTCATTCCTACATTACCTGATAAGAAGAAATTAACGTATGCAGACCCCTATGTTCAAGGACTAAATTCACTATTTTCCAATTATTTAGTTATGAGTTAAGTATAAAAGTAATTTTACTTAACTCAGTTGGTTATATAACAATCACTTTAGTTTTATTTCAAATAAACTAAAGTGATTTAAAACATACAATTAGAGTTAATTAGTTTCAATTTTAACACATTGAGAATAAATAAGGCACAAGGGTATATTATATGTATTTTACTTAAGAACACATCATACTTAAATTGCATTAAATGTAATCTTAACTTTACGCGCTAAATTAATTATTAACTAACAGGGGCTATGTGCAGGTCTAAATATATGATATAGCATTTTGTGTTGCTCATTTATATGCACTTTAAACCTAGTAGAATAACGCTGTTGATTATTCTGATGCCAGAATATACTTACAACTGACACAGGGTTAATCTGCTGATTCACCACTCATCTTCCCACCCTGCCGTCAGCGTCATTTAGCAAAACTTAACTGCCAGGCATGCCTTAAATGGCTCTCATGTAAAAAGCATGTACGACATGCTGAGCTTTTGGATGATATACCCATAGTTAAAAGTTAAAACACGTTATAATATTAATCACTAATTAGAGAAACAACCAAAACCAACACTATTATTTAGAACTTAACCGCACCAAGTCCATTTTACATCCCTCATTTATTACACTACATGGGCAATTAAGCCCTAAGCGGGCTGGCTCTTTAATCAATAAAACAATACTAATTTACAGGAATAAGCATAACCATTTACTTCAGTAAAGAACACATCATACTTATATTGCTTTGCATGTTATCTGAACACCGAGCATTACTTTATTAAATATTTACTCAATGCAAAGTGCATGCAATAATATAGGCTTGGTAAGATGTGTTCTTTGAGGTGTGCCGTGGTTACTAAAGTTCAAATTAGGAGTCAGTTTGATTTAATGAACGAATTAACTTTAAGGTTAATTGAGGAATTAAACGAATGTGAGTTTTCCAGAGCAGAGTACTATCAGTTACCTGATGTAAGTAATTTAGATGAAAATAAGGTTCCTGAGTCCATACCTGTCTCTAAAATAACTGGAGCGCCGGCTCAAAAGGCAATTTTAAACTCCTTTTCTGACATTTATAAAAAATCGGGCTTAAGCAGTCGCGTGTTAAAAAGGCACCCTGGTTTACTTGTTATTAAAAATGCAGATAAACAAGCTTTAAATAATCGTATAGCACAAGTTAACAAAGCTAAAGCTAGTTTCAAAGAGTGTATATTGGCAATTGATAATAACGATGCCCGATTTGAGGCTGTTCATAATGCAATACCAAATTTAATAACACTTGCTGCTTATCGTAAGATTCACAGTGAGAGCGAATCACCATTTTCCGTTAGGTTTACTTGGATGCACAAGCACGCAACTAAAACGTTGACTAAAAAAATGGCCCTCGAAATGCTCGACAAATCGGCCAGTTATCGAAATCCAAGAATGATAGATCAACAAAAATGGCAATCACTTGTAGCTCAAGAACAATTACGGGTTGCTAGTTTAGGTGAAAAGGAAAAATTAAGAATTCGTCGCCCTACTCGCGTAAGCCCTCAAGTTAATGTGAGATACACAGCACAAAACCGCTATCATGTGAGCGCCGCATTACCATTTATTCTGATTAATCCAGAACCAGACGTTAAACTAGGTATCTTACCTGATTATAAAAAACCCGAAGCTCATCCTCGAAAACGTGAGTATGATTTTTTAGTTGATAGGCTATATTTAGAACAAGTTGACCGATAGCTATTATGTTAAAAAGGCCACAATATGTGGCCTTTTTAGTAAATATGTACAGTATTTAAAATAACGTTTATTATTTTTCTACTATCTCTTCTATTTTATCTTCATCAATTAACACTGCATTTTCAACAATACGTTTACCGCCTTGAATCTCAATGCGTTTGTTGTGTTTGTTCAATGTAAGTATTTCATCGCAAAACTGATCAGAGGGGTGCATTTCGTATGTGTAATCAATAATGTTACCAGTTTTGTCATCTTTGACGTTTGTAATGCTGTATTCTGATATAGCACCTTTTTCAATCAAATCTTTCATTGTGGTGGTCATATCACGACGAAGCGCTTTTAATTTATTTTCCGTAATATCATCAGTTGAATAAATAGATCCGTATTTTTCCATAATAGAAAGTAATCTAAAATGATACGTTTTACCTGGAGCTGCATAACGCCAAAGGTGATACAAACGAAGCATCATCCAACGCGACAATCCCCGTTTTAATTCTTGTGCACTATTAAAGTAATACCCTTTGTATTCAAGGTTATCAATCATGTTATGAACAAACGCATTTAAGCAGGCCACACACTTTACATTGCCACCTTGACCTTTTTTGCCACTAAAGTGAAGTGACGATAAAAAGTTCATATTTGACTCGTAAAACGAATCATCTATATCGGAGTTTTTAGTATCGGTTGCTGAATATTTAAATGAAAGTTTAGAACCTTGCAATGCTTCAAGTGACTCTTTAATAGCAGGATATGGCATTGACTGCCCTACCGCTTTGAGCTCTTGCGCTAATTCGTTCATAGAAAAAACAACTGCGTATTGAATACCGGACTTAAAATTAATTTTAACTATTTTGCCTTTAGAAGCTAAACGAATAAGTGCTCGTTCTACTTTTTCTTCTCTGTCCGATGGCCAAACAAGATACTCAATATCTTCACCATCTTTACGAGTACTGACAACAGCGGGGGTAATTTTTATCTCACCGTCGTATAAAATACCATCTACTTTCTCTGATATTTTACGCGTAATGATTGTTTTTTTAGGCGCTTCTTCAAGTGGCAATTTTTTATAGCCAGAGCGAACAAAACGGCCCCACAAATCATAATGATTAAACGTGTTTGAATATGCGCGTAAACCATGAGCTGCATTTTCAATAGAAATTCGCACGTCTTTGTTGTCTGTAAATAGTGCTAAACTTTCGTTATCGATTGCACTTTCCACCCCGTGGATTTGGCCCCTGAGTGTATCGGGCAAATTATCTACCGAGATGTTGACCTTTCGGCTCATTGTTCTTATTTCCATTTTTATTGCGACATCTAATAACAACACATTAATCAACAAAAGTTAAATGTTTAAGTTAGTATAAAAGTGATCTGACTTTAAATAAAACGTTTAGATCACTATTATACTAAGTAATGTACATAACTTGCGATTTCAGATCATATTTTTACTAACTAGGTCATCTCAAATCGGTTTTTTACTAACTCAGCTGTTATTTTGTCCATCACAATGGCTTTATTTTAAAATTTAGCACGACAAATTCATACGAAAATTAATATCCCTGTGGATAAAGGCTTATCGAGTTAGCATAGATCTGATCTGTACCAAGTACAGATCAGATCTATACTAATTAAACGAACCTATTGACGCTAAGGTTAGTGCATAACTTTATAATTTACTTAGTAAAAAATTGATCTCAAGGGCTCTTTTTGTTCATAACCTTATGCACAACCTGTGCATAACTTGATTTAAAAAATAAGGCTTAGTAAAAAGGTGATCTGCAGGTAGATAAAGATCTGATCTTAACCAAGTATAACGCTGATCTGCTTTTTTTTATATTGTTTATATTAATCATAATGTTATGTGTTAATTTAAGGTCCTTAGCCTTTAATACCTTATATATTTAACCACCTTTAAACTTCTTTATTTATACTAAGCAATATTAAAAGTGTAAAAGTATTTTTAAATGTCTTCTTTTTAAAATGCATGTCGTCTTAAATAGTTGTTTACAGCAATTTGAATGGACATTATACTAACTGCCTAACTTTGAGGAAGAAAGTATGTCTATCACTAATAACGCGTTAAGTACCTACCGGCTTTTAAAAGCAACCGCCGAAGTAGCTGAAAAATCATTAGAAGGTCGTATTCAGCACTATCGTGCTCATCTTAAATCAGAAGAAAAAGAATTAAGAACTTATACGCAAAAAGCAGCTGCCGATTTATTAGGTTGTAATAATCGTACTTTAAAAAGACGTCATGACAACGGTGACTTTGATGATTTAAACATAAAACGCGGCGCCAATGGTCATTATGCTTACACATTAGTAAACATTTTTGCTATGGCTGATATTATGGATATTAAACCAGATCATCGTACTGATGATGACAAACTGCAAGTTATTGTCATTAATTCTCTCAAAGGTGGCTGTGGCAAAACAACCAGCATGGTTAATATTGCAGCAGCCCTGGCAACTACAAATATTAAGCGCTATCGCATTGGTATAATTGATTTAGATCCTCAAGGTTCTTCTTCAAGCTTTTTTCCTTCAAGCGAGCATGACCCAATTACTGTTGGTGACTTAATGCGTGATTGTATAGATTTAGATGAGGGCGAAACATGGCCTGAATTTGTTTCAAACTCATTTTTACCAACGCATATCCCAAATATTCGTGTACTGCCATCAGGTATGGACGATTTTTATTTTGAGCACGAAACTGCAACATTACTCAAAGACACCTCAAATTATGAGCAAACTCGTCATTACCATAAGTTACTTGAAAAAGTAATTAACCCTGTTAAAGACGAGTTTGATATTATATTAATAGATACAGCTCCAACTCTTAACTTTATGTTTTATAATGCATTAATGGCTTCTACTGCGATGCTTATCCCTGTTCATCCAGAAGCTGTAGACTTTGATGCTAATAATAAATATTTAAAACGACTAGGTGAGATTTACCATACCGTTGCGGCACTTGGCCATGAGGGATGGGACTTTATGCAGTTTTTAGTGACCAACTATGTAAAAGGTAATCACTCACAGCGCGATATTGTTAAAGATGTTCGTAGTGCATTCGGTCGCCAAGTTATGAGTTACCCAATCAACCACAGCTCGGCGATTACTGCTAGCTCTTCGTCTTTCAATACTATTTTTGATCAAAAAGCGTCAGACAGCTTAGCAAGCCGTGAATCACTAATGCGCGCTCAAGAAAATATTAAAGATGTGGTCGATGAGCTAGAAATGCTTATTCGTTCAAATTGGCAGTCAACTCAATCAACACTCAATACCCCTAAGTAAGGATGTTAAATAAAAATGGCTAAAAAACGTAAAAATGACACCCGCTTAGATCCATTTGCAACAGCTGTAGGAAGTAGTAGCCTTGACGCATTACTTGAACAAGCAAATGCTGGTGATGTAATTCGCATGCCAGCACCGAGCGATCCTGAGCGCCAAATTACACTTGTTTGCAAAGTGATCGCACACGCTGACATTGAATCTACAACAGGTGTGTACGGTAAAAATCGCCGTGTACAAGCACTTCTTAACGAAAAGTCAGTATCGGATATTCTACCTGCCATTGCAGAGGATGGCCGTAATCAGCACCCTGCGTTACTTTGGGATCAGGGTGATAAAAGCCTAGTTTTAGCAGGTTCTCGCCGTCGTATGGCCTGTATTTTAGGTAACGCCGATTATTTAGTACTTAGTTCAAGTGACTTTACTGAGCAAGACGCTAAAATTTTAGCTGTATCTTCAGATCAATATATCGCTCCAAGTCTATGGGAGCTAGGACAAGCTTACCAGCAAACTAAAAATGAGCTTATTGAACAAGGTAAAAAAGGGTCTTACAGAGAGATTGCTGCAATTGAAGGTGTATCACACACCGCCATTGCAGATGCTGTTAAAGCGTATGAACAAATACCTGCTGAAGTTATTGCACTCTACCCTACTGCGAATCACGTGGGTCGCGAAGTGGCTAAAAAGCTCATGAGCGCAAAGGAGAGAGACCAAGAGGCGTTTAATCAACTTGTTAGTGACCTAGCTAGTGATGAAGAGCTAAACGCCATTACAAGTGACGACAAGCGTGCAATGGCAATCACCAAATGCCTAACTGCTGAGCCTCAAGCTGCTGTTAAGCGTGAAACTGTACTTGAAAATAAGTTTGTATCGGTGCAACGCAATTTAAAAAGTGGTGATGTGTCTATCAAAATCGACAATAAAGTGATGACAGACAAACGCTTAGAACAATTAACTAAGCTATTAAGTGCTTTTAATTAGTTAGTTAAATAATGATCTGTCAGACGTGCCTACTTAGTTAAATACTGATCTGACAGATTGTTTTGTTAGTAAAAATCTGATCTTTACTAGCCTAATCCTACCTTAAATAATCATATTTCCTCTTCAAGATCACTTTTTTACTAACTAATCGCCCCCTTTTAGCTATTTGCTCTTGGTTTATTATTATTGTTAGTAAAATTGTGATCTATAACGTGTCGTTTAATCTTTATATTTGTGTGTAGTGCCTAATATTTTGCGAAATTTTATACTCATTTTTACCTATAAACCGATTTTTTACTAAGCTATCAGCTCCAACCAGTTTATATCTTGTTAATAGTGCTTTAGCTCAGAGCACATAAGGCATATACTGGCAGAATTATTTTTAAAATTTAATGCTTAGAGTGACATGTCTGCTAACTTATCAAAAAATGATTTAATGGCTATTTTTGAAGAAATTAAAAATGAGCAGGCTACCCAGTTTCCTCTTTCTGAACGCTTTATTAAAAAACTTTTTCGCGAAAATGTCTTAGATAAAGGCAAAGAGTACTACAAGAAAGGTCAAATCACCTGGCTAGAGCATACCCCTAATTTTTCTGTTGTAGACTCTACCGTGCAAGTGGATAACGGATCATCATTTAACCAACGTATTGAGATCAGTAAAGTACCAACTGGTTATTCTGTTGATACACACTGTACATGTAATGCAAAAACCAAATGCCGACATTTAGCTGCTATTTTGTTTAAGCTTAAAATAGAGCACTCTGGTGAATACGGTGAAGATTACTTCATTAATGATTGGTTTAGTGAATTAAGCGCTCTTAAAAGTGGTGATCAACATACACCGTCGCAAGTATTATTATTTGTATTAGATATTGAAAATAACAAAGTATTTTTAACACCTAAAATAGCTAATTTTGAGACTAAAAAGAATTACACGTTAGGCCGAAACCTCACTGAGCAACAGTTAAATAGTTTCGTAACGCCAAATGATTTACTCGAAAGTGATTTTAGATTATTTAGTTGGATACGTTCACAAAATGCAGTAGGAAGTATTGAGCTAAAAGGCCAATGGGGCTTTAGTGCCCTACAACAATTGATAGCTACTGAGCGCTTGTTTTTTCAGCGCTCTCGCGTGCCAATTAAAGCGCAATCTGGCCAAGCATTGAGTTTTAGTTGGGAGCAAGATAAAGATCTATCACAATTAGTTATTAAGCTCGAGCAAACCCAAAACTGGGCTTTATTAAAAACAACACCGCCTACTTACCTCGATTTAGATCATTTAAAAGCGGGTCGTCTTCGTACACCATTGAGTGCAGACGAAATAGCGCATTTACAAACTATGCCTGCTTTGCATGACGCTAATTTTGACAGAATATACAAACAACTTGCAGATAACTTTGGTGCAGGTGTTATACCGCACCCTACTAACTTGCAGCCAACGTTACCTAAGCTATCTAGTAATGCTGTTTTAAAAGTAATAATGGGCGAGCAAGGTTTATCACTTTCGCTGTTATTTAAGTATAAAAATAAAAACTATTTAGCTGGTGCTGCCCCAGCAAGTACTATAAATAGCGCATTTGAAAACACCGTAACTAACGAGCTAATCAATCTAGGGTTTGAATTTTGTAAAGGGGGTTTACAAAGTGAGCTTGTATTTACAAAGCAATCTCCTATCCATTTGCATTGGCTAATATACGAAGTATTTCCTGGCTTTAAGCAGCGTGGTTGGCAAGTCAGTGTAAGTAAAGTAACAAGCCCTAATCCACAATGTGAAGTGAGTTTACATGTACACCGTGCAGCAGGGCATCAAATGCACTGCAAAGTATTGTTGTGTGACGCAAAAGCAGCGCTGTTGTTTACTAATGCTGATTCGCTTTATCAGTCATTGAATCGCCAAAGTGAACTGTTTTATTACTACCCGCTTGGTCGTCAATTTGGGGTTATTAATAAGTCTGCCATTAACTTATTAAACGAATTTAAAGAACGCTTTGAATTTGTAAAAACACGTGACGAATTTAATATTCCGCTTTCGTATTTACCTGAACTAGTAAAGCACACAGCTATTAACGTAGAGCTTCACGACGATTCACTTGAGCTATATTTACAAGAGTTAAATAATACCGATAAGGCAATGCCTAAGGTTTCATTACATGGCTTAAATGACTCTGTAACACTTCGTGAGTACCAACAGCAAGGCGTTGATTGGCTTAGCTTTTTAAAACGTCATCAATTAGGTGGTATTTTAGCTGACGACATGGGGTTGGGTAAAACACTCCAAGTTATTGCATTTTTAGCGAGTACATTTAACCGCCCTCAAGCAGGCCCTACACTTATAGTGTGCCCAACTAGCTTGGTGAGTAATTGGAAAAACGAAATCACTAAGTTTGCTAAAAGTTTAAAAGTAACCACTATTTTTGGATCAAACCGTAACGATCCTTTACAACACTTAGCACAAGCGCAATGCATTCTTACTACATACCCGCTTTTAAAGCGTGATATTGCATATTATTCGCCATTATATTTTGAAAATATTATCCTCGATGAAGCACAATACATTAAAAACGATACCGCACAGGTCTCACGATTAGTTAAACGCTTAAATGCCGACTTTAAACTTTGTTTAAGTGGTACTCCAATCGAGAATAATTTACTTGAGCTTAAATCGTTACTCGATTTTGCTATGCCATCGTTACTTGGGTCTCAAGCCCACTTTAAGCAGCACTTTCAAACACCTATTGAGCGTGAAGCTGATATGCAGAGGGCTGAGCAGTTAAAAGCGTTAATTATGCCCTTTATAATGCGCCGCACTAAAGCACAAGTAGCGCAAGAGTTACCTGAAAAAACAGAGCTAACAAAAGAGTTTGAGTTTGAGCCTAAGCAAAAAGAAATGTACCAAGGCATTACACGTTCATTAGAAGAGAAGCTAATAGACTTATTTGCCGAACAAGGCGCACAAAAAAGTAAGCTTGCATTTTTAGAGGCGCTTTTAAAGTTAAGGCAAATTTGTTGCCACCCTAAATTAATAGATCCAGATACTCAAGCAGGCTCCGCTAAGCTTGAATGGTTAACAACACACTTACCGCTTATGCTAAGCCTAGGTCGTAAGATTATTATATTTAGTCAGTTTACATCGGCACTCGATTTAATAGCCCAACGCCTTGAAGAAATAAACATTAACTTTAGTATGCTTACAGGGCAAACGCGTCAACGAGATAAAGTAATCGACGAGTTTACCAGTGGTAAAACATCCGTGTTTTTAATTAGTTTAAAAGCCGGTGGAACAGGCCTTAACTTAACACAAGCAGATACTGTTATTCATTTTGATCCATGGTGGAATCCCGCAGTAGAAAAGCAAGCGACTGATAGAGCCTACCGTATTGGTCAAACTAATCCTGTATTTGTTTATAAGCTCATAATGAGTAACTCAATAGAGCAAAAAGTATTTAAAATGCAGCAAGACAAGCAAGCCCTTGTTGATGCATTATTTACCGATAAATCAATGAGCTTTACAAAGTTTGATGAGCAGCAAATGTTGTCATTAATTAAAAACTAAAAAAGATCTAAAAAGTTTTGATCTTTTTATGAACTTAATTAAAAAGCGGACGTCTATCATTATGCTTGTTGATTAATTGCAGTTAACACAAGCATCATGTTGATTTCCCATTTAGTTACTAATTTTAGTAATGATTGAGCCAGCCCATTTTGAGTTGGCTTTTTTTATGTCTAAAATTTAGCGTGCAGCACTTATTTTAAAAGTTTTTATTTTTTTATGAACTTAATTCAAAAAGACGCGTCTACTATTATGCTTGTTGATTAATTGCAGTTAATACAAGTTTTCATGTTGATTCCCTATTTAGTTACTAATTTTAGTAATGATTGAGCCAGCCCATTTTGAGTTGGCTTTTTTTATGTCTAAAATTTAGCGTTCAGCACTTATTTTAAAAGTTTTTTATTTTTTTGAACTTAATTAAAAAAGACGCGTCTACTATTATGCTTGTTGATTAATTGCAGTTAATACAAGTTTTCATGTTGATTCCCCCTATTTAGTTACTAATTTTAGTAATGATTGAGCTAGTTCATTTTGAACTGGCTTTTTTTATGCCCATAATTTGATTTGTTTAAATCAACCCAAATAAAAATAATTGATCTTCCGCAAATTAATTTGAATTAATTATTTTGTTATCCGGTCTACTCTAATGCCTGTTGTTATATAGCCTCACCTAATAATATTAGTTATTTTGGTGATTATGTATTTAGGTTGCAGCTTGCTCGGGCACATGTTGATTATCCCTTTGATTACTTAACTTAGTAATATTTGACCAGCTTATTTTAAGCTGGTTTTTTTATGTCTGTAATTTCTTAACTCCCCCTACTTCTGTTGTTGGTTATTGGTTATGATGGCATGTCTCTAAATTTTATAAGTTTATTTTATGCTCACTCAAGTACTCACTAATATTGATTGGTTAAGCGCTGGTGCTGGTGTTGCTTTAGGCGTCCTATTTTACGGCGCTGTATCAACACGGCTTCGCAAAAAGCTACATCTACAAATAAGCGAACAGCAGCAACAGCTTTCCCTGTTACAAAACCAATTTGATAATAAAGAGCTGCAATACAGCGCCTTGCTAGAAGATCATGAACTGCTAGAACATACTCACCAAGAGCAGCGCGATGAAGCCCAGCATTTTAAAACGCGTTTTAGCGAACAAGAAAAACAAAGCATTCAATACAATCACTTTTGGCGTAAAGCCGAAGGCGAGCTGGCAGCGCTTCGTGAGCAATATAATCAGCGCGATGTTGAATATAATAATATGCGCACTACCCTTGAGCAAAAACAGCAAAACTTTAGCGAGCAACTCGCGCAAATTGAGCAAAGTAAAAATACGCTTAAAAAAGAGTTTGAAAACCTAGCCAATAAAATTCTAGAAGAAAAATCACAAAGCTTTAAAACCTTAAATCAAGAAAGCATTGAGCAATTATTAAAACCAGTTCAAGGCGAGCTAAAAGGCTTTAGAGAAAAAATGGAATCAATGCACGTTGAAGATATAAAACAACGCACTGCGCTCAAAACCGAGCTACTGCATTTGCAAGCTAAAAGCCAAGCTATAACAGATCAAGCCGACAAGCTCAGTAACGCCCTACAAGGGCAAAAGAAAACCCAAGGTAATTGGGGCGAGCTTATGCTCGAAAACGTATTAGATAGTGCTGGCTTACGTGCAGGCGTTGATTATAAGCGCGAAGTGTCGTTTAACACTGAAGATGGCCGCTTGCGCCCTGATGTAGTTGTGTACTTACCACAGGGTCGCCACTTAGTTATTGATGCTAAAACTTCATTAAATGCCTATACACGCTACGTGAATGCTGAAAATGATCTAGATGCTAATCAAGCAATTAAAGAGCATGTAAACGCCGTTACAGCGCGTATTAATGAACTTGCGAGTAAATCGTACGACCGCTTACCAGGTATTAACTCGCCAGAAGTGGTGGTTATGTTTGTACCAATAGAATCAGCTTTTGTAGAAGCACTCAAATATCAAAGCGATATTTACCAACAAGCAATCGAAAAAAATATACTGGTAGCTACACCCACCACCCTGCTTACTAGTTTAAATATTGTTAAACAGTTATGGCGTTTTGAAGAGCAAACCAAATACTCAAAAGAGCTGGCAAGTCGAGCGGAGCGTTTTTATAACAAGCTCAATGGTTTTTTATTGAGTATGGAAGGCGTAGGTAAGCAGCTTGATAAAGCGAAAGAAAGTTACGACAAAGCGTTCTCGCAGCTATACCGCGGTAAAGGTAATTTAATTAAACAAGCATCAGAGTTTAAAGAGCTAGGTGTATCGGTACAAAAAGAGTTACCTAGTGAGAGCGTAGAACGTGCTCAATTAGAATTAGATTAACCCTGATTTATTTTTATTTAGTTTATGTAAGTTAAACCTTAAGGATATTTATGAATAATAAGATTGTAGGAATTGTTTTAATCGTTATAGGTATCGCTTTAATTATGTGGGGATACGACGTGTATGATGCGGCGGCTTCGCAGCTTAGCCGTGCATTTAGTGGCGACACACCAATAGAAGCATGGGCGGGTATTATTGGCGGTGCCATCTGTGTGTTAATT
The DNA here is from genome assembly GCF_014163785.1 of Pseudoalteromonas sp. SR43-7. Classification (NCBI taxonomy): domain Bacteria; kingdom Pseudomonadati; phylum Pseudomonadota; class Gammaproteobacteria; order Alteromonadales; family Pseudoalteromonadaceae; genus Pseudoalteromonas; species Pseudoalteromonas sp. SR43-7. The sequence goes on from NZ_JACJDY010000032.1 coordinate 27,539, forward strand.
GGTATTAAAAAGCTCAAGTAACCTGAACTTGAATAATAGATCTATTTAAGCAGCTATTTTCAGCGCTAACTACGTTGAATTTAGTTGCAATTTGCTGCACTGCACAGTGTTACTTGGCAAGATAAAACTCTTACAGGGCTTGCCAGCAATTGCATTGTGAAAGAGTAAAATACGCCGTGTATTGCAAGGCAAGCCTTTAATAATAAACGTTTTTGGAATATTTACCCCAATTATTTCAACTACGCTCGGTTAAATTAGCTAAGTGTTGCTGCAATTGCTTTGCTAGTGAGATTATTTGTGCATCTTAAATTTATTACGGTTTTGTCTACTAATTTGTACATATCTAATAAATGTAACCATTTTATGTTGTATAAATGAGTATTAAAGCGTGCACCAATTTGGAAGTATGCTTTTTTATCAAGCTATTAAAGTGCACTGTTTTGTGCATTTAAAAGGACCATACGAGTAAAGAAAATAATCAGTTTTAAATGTTAATTCAAACGTCTGTTCAGTGTTTGTTAATTTATATATCTTATTGATAGTATTGTCATTTATTGTATTCTCCTTGCTTGAGTTTGGTTGTTATTTATACTAGCTTAGAGCGTAGATATTTAACCTACTCAAGGAGAATAGTCACATGGTATCTCGCAGAAATTTTATTAAAGCAGGGGCTGCTTTAAGTTTAGGCTCTATTTTTAGTGCTTCAGCTTTGGCTGAGCAACTAAAGGTAAAAATGTCTAACGGCAGTGTTATGCAAACTAAAGGATCAATAGATAAAAGCGCTGCTCTACCCACAAACGATGTTACTAACGCTAAGCATTACCGGCCGGAATCAAGAATGGGCTTGGGCGGCCTTGCCGCCGGGAATGGCTTTAATACTATATCAAGCGATACAGAAATTTTAACAATGCTAAATGCAGCATGGGATTCTGGTATTCGTCATTTTGATACATCACCTTTTTACGGTTTGAGTTTAAGCGAAAGGCGCTTCGGTGATTTACTTCGAAACAAAAAGCGTGAAGATTATGTTTTATCCTCAAAAGTAGGTCGCCTTCTTACCCCTTCAGCAGAGCCTTTAGAAAATAGTTGGCATTGGGCTGATCACTCACCGTTTCATTATAAGTATGATTATTCAGCCTCAGGCACGCGCCGTTCAATAGAAGATACTTTGCATCGTATTGGTGTCGCCTCACTCGATATTGTCTATATTCACGATTTATCACCACAAAACAGCGATATGGGAGATGACTGGCTTAAGTATTTTGATCAAGCGGCTAAAGGTGCTATTCCTGAGCTGACTAAAATGCGTGATGAAGGAATAATTAAAGGCTGGGGTTTTGGAGTAAATACACCTCATGCTGTTTATAAAGCGCTTGATATGTCAGACCCAGATATTTGCTTACTAGCGCTGCAATATTCAATTTTAGATCACAAGCAGGCACTTGATAAAACCTTTCCTATGCTTGATAAACGAGGTATTTCAGCAGTCATTGGTGCGCCGCTTAATGGTGGTTTTTTAGCCGGTCGTAACCGCTTTAATTATTCTCCTAAAATTCCAGGGCCTATGCAGCAAAAGTTTAATGCAATAAGCGACATTGCATCTAAACATGGGATTGATATTAAAACAGCTGCACTGCAGTTTGCAGAAGCGCCTTCAACGGTATCCTCAATTATTCCTGGGGCACGCACGGAGGAGCAAATTAAAGCTAATGTAGCCTCAATGAAAGTTACCATACCAAGCGAATTTTGGAGTGAGTTGAAATCTAAACAGCTTATTGCCCAAAACGCCCCCATACCGGCATAACACAATAGGTGTGCCATTTGCTTGGCACACTTATTCATAGCTAATATATGGTTTATTTTTAAGCAACGCTTCTCGCGTGAGCAAGCTATACATCTTGTGTCTCGATAAATAATAGACACAAGGCGCAGAGCTAATAGGCAGGAAAAATCTACCGATTACACTACCTCAAGCAGTAAAATATTACATATAACAGCTCGTAACCTTATAAATCAAATGAACATCACAGTGAGTATGCTAAAAGAGGATTGTTTAGTTGTGGTTGGCCAAAAGCATTATTATGTGCCTATTACATATAACACATATCGGTATCATGCTGCACTTCATCCTAGTGGTGAGAGCGTATGGAATATATTGAAAGGGCTAAATATATAAAGCAAAAAGTTACTGTAAACCCCCATTACAGTTAGCCGGTAAATTGTGCAAATAGTAAATTAGCACTACTTAGTCAATTGAGCAGTGCTAATTGGTTTAATTAAAAGCCACATTTACCGTTATTTATTGCCATTGCGCTTTTGTCAAAACGATCTCAATACCTCACAACTTCGCTTTTATAAACTTAAAAACATCAAGCACATTATGATTTATTAACCCATTTTTTGTAAGGTTGGTACTTATCGTACAACACATTAAAAATATACGTGTATATGAGTATAAACACTAAAAAGCCAGCTTCTAATGCTGTAGCGGCTAGCCATGTAATATTTAAATACCAAGCAAGTATTGGCAGCGTTATTACTAACATACCCAGCTCAAAGCCACATGCATGCGTAATGCGGGTTACCAAACCTCGCTCTATTCGGTTATGCCCAACTATTTTATCAAACACTATGTTGTAAATGTAATTCCAAAGCATGGCGAAGATTGATAAACCAACACCTACTATTGCCATTTTTCCTGTTGCAAACCCACCAAAATAAGATGATGCAGGTACAACAAAAGATAATGCTATCATCTCAAATATTAGCGCCTGAAAAATACGTTCTGCTGTGTTCATATATAAATAACTTCTTAAGTTGATGACGATGGCTGTATTTTCATTCATTATAAAGATATGTGTTAGTTACTTAGTATCGGGAAAAGCGATATGTTTAGTATTGAGCAGCTTCAAGCATTTGTGGCTACCGTTGAAGCTGGATCGTTTTCAGCTGCTGCGCGCGGTTTAAGTAAAGCGCAGTCGGTAATAAGCCAGCATATTATTAATTTAGAAATAGACTGTAATGCGACATTATTTGAGCGCACAGGGCGCTATCCACAATTAACCGAAGCCGGTAAACAGTTACTACCCCAGGCTAAGGCCGTGCTTAATCAACACCAGCGATTAACAAACTCTGCATTAGCACTAAACGAAAAAACACCAACCGAAATCACTATCGCACTTGACGAAGGGATCCCGTTTAAAACTATCGCAAGTATTATTAGCAAGCTGCAAAGTAAGTATCCTTACGTATCGCTTGAGTTTTTAAGTGCATCCAGCCATGACATAATTGACATGCTAAACAGCGAAAAGCCTATAACGGGTATTATTTTTAGTGAATTAAATATACCGAGCTACTTGGACTATGAATGTATTGGATCGGTAAAATTTGATTTATATGTTGCTAAATCGCACCCTTTAGCGGGGATCAGATGTGAAAATATGGATGGCCTTCGGCTACATCGACAACTTCTTCTTCGTTCTCGCAATACGCAAACAAGTAGCTTTCAGCTAAAAATTAGCCCAGAGATTTGGTATGCCGATAATTACTTTGTATTACTCGAGCTAGCAATACAAGGTAACGGGTGGTGCTTATTACCAAACCATGTAGCTGTAGATGCAGTACAAAGTGGTGAGCTGGTTAAACTTCCTCTTGAGTTTGAAGAAATGGGTTGGTTGGCTAATGTTGATGTATTACAGCATCAGCAACACAGTAATCAAGAGGTGTTTAAAGTACTAAGAAATTTACTACGGAATTTTTTAAAAACTTAGCTTTTATATAATGCCTGTTAGGCGGTTTACTTTTTATTACGCTAAATCCCAGTAAGGTGTATCGCCATAATAGCCACTTGCAAAATCAACAAACGCACGTACTTTACTGGGTAAAAACTGTCTGTTTGCATACACCATGTAAAGCCCCATTGGCTCGGGTTCGTAGTCATTTAAAATGCGCACTACTTTACTTTGAGCCAGTGCTTCCCCTGCTATAAATGTGGGCTGCATAGCAATACCACCACCCGCAATGGCTGTATTTAGTAGCAAATCACCATTGTTAGCCACAAAGTTACTTTCAAGCTTTAGCTCGCTTTTTAACTCATTAACCCCAAATAATCGCTTTGTGGGTTCGCTGTGGGAATAGCGTAAATAATTATGTGACTGTAAATCTAAAAGCGTTTGTGGCGTGCCATGGCGTTCTAAATAGTCGGGTGACGCAAATACAGCTAAACGTATAGGGGCAATTTTTTTAGCTATGAGCGTTGAGTTTTTTAATACGCCAATACGTAGAGCAATATCAATACCCTGCTCTACTATATCTACATATTGGTCGGTGAGCCGTAAATCTAACTTTAAATTTGGATACTGCTTTTGAAAATCAACCAACAAACCTGCTAAATGCTTAGTACCAAACGACATAGGCGCACTAATACTAAGCACACCCGATACACTTTCGCTTAAGTTGTTTAGTGAGTTTTCCATGTCTTCAATATCAATAATCACTTGCTGACAACGCTGATAATATTGATTTCCAGCCTCTGTAACACTTACTTTTCGCGTTGTACGGTGTAATAAACGCGTGCGTAGATTATCTTCCAGCGCAGAAATATATTTGCTGACTAACTGCGGCGAAATACCGAGTTTATCGGCCGCTTTTGAAAATGATCCTTCTTGCACGACGGCTAAAAAGGTCTTCATGGTGGTGAGTTTATCCATCTTTAACAATACTTTGTTGATAATGTATAAATAAGTATCATATTTATCGTCAAATTAGAAACTTATATAGTGTTTATAACACGTCTATTTGTTTAAGGTTTTAGTATGACTCAGCCTGCTTTATTTATATCTCACGGTTCGCCAATGATGGCTGTACAGCAATCGGCTACGTCAGATTTTCTTGCATCAATAGGTCAAACGCTTAGTAAACCACGAGCTATTGTGGTGTTTTCTGCCCACTTTGATGAAGCGCACGATATAGTTATTACATCAGGAGATGCGCCGCATACTATTCACGACTTTTATAACTTCCCCAAGCCCCTGTATGAAATTCAATACCCAGCACCAGGAGACCCTAAGCTAGCTAATACTATTAGTGAGTACTTTTACAAAGCGGGTATTAAAACGGTGCAAAGTGCAGATCAAGGGTGGGATCATGGTGTGTGGATCCCGCTGCGCTTAATGTATCCAGCAGCTAATATTCCCATTGTTCAGGTGTCTATTAACACGCGTTTGGGCGCTCAGGCGATGTATAAGTACGGGCAGTTACTTGCACCACTGCGCAGCGATAACGTATTAATTATTGGCTCAGGCGGTATTAGTCACAATCTACGTGAAATATTTAAAAGCCCTGCTACACCTAACCGTGTTCAAATGGTTAATGAGTTTACCCATTGGGTTGAGCAAAAATTAATAGCGCAAAACACCCAAGCGTTACTTAACTATTTAGATGAAGCACCCCATGCTTTATTTAATCACCCTACCCAGGAGCACTTTTTACCTCTTTTTGCAGCGCTTGGTAGTGGTGACGGTAAAGCCGAAAAAATATATGAAGGTATAGAAATGGATATTTTAGCGCTTGATGCATACAAGTTTTATTAATTTGAGCGTTCGTTCAAATCAAGTTAAGCTGTAAGCAAGTACTGTAAAACCAACTTAATTTATTTTATTGCGGAGCAAACATGGCAACTACACTTGCATTTGACGTATACGGTACGCTAATAAATACTCACGGCGTACTGTCCTTACTCGACGACATGATTGGCGATAACGCCGAAGCATTTTCAAATACATGGCGCGAAAAGCAATTAGAGTATTCATTTAGACGTGGATTAATGCAAAATTATATTCCTTTCTCGCTATGTACAAAACACGCACTCGATTACGCCTGCTTAGCGTACAAAACCGAGCTAAGTGAAGAGCAAAAGGAGCAACTGCTAGAGCTTTATAAAACGCTTCCTGCGTTCGATGATGTAAAAGCAGGCCTTGAGCAATTAAAAGCGAAGGATTACCGTTTGTTTGCATTTTCAAACGGCGCTGCCGACGCAGTTCATACTTTATTAGAAACCGCTGGCATTAGTGAGCTTTTTGAAGGGGTAGTAAGTGCTGACGACGTTAAAACCTTTAAACCAAACCCAGGCGTTTATAGCCACTTTTTACGCGAAACTAATTCAACAGGAGCAAACACGTGGCTTGTATCAAGTAACCCGTTTGATGTAACCGGTGCTATATCGCACGGTATGCGCGCGGCGTGGATTCAACGATCTAAAGAATCTATTTTTGATCCGTGGGAAATACAGCCAAATAGAATCGCAACCGATTTACTCGATTTAAAAGCAAAATTAGAAAGCGTTAACTAAGCCGTACTTTTATACCCAATTTACAGTTTTAGGTGTAAACCTAGCTGTAAATGGGGTCCACTTTTTAAATTTGTTAGCCACTTATAATATGCCTGTTGTAACTTACCTCTCCTCACTTTTTTAAAATATCACATTATTAAAAACCTAATTAAATAGTATGCGCTTTAAATATTTGCATAACTCATTTTATATACATCGGTAGTTTTAAAAGTAATCCCTTATAACTAATTACTTTCCCTTAAGTACGATAATAACCCTATATTTAGTCCTTAATCATTATTGATAATGCAAATTATTACCATTAAGATCCTTGAACCCAAATAAGCACCAAGGAGCGAAATATGTCACAATTACAAACTGCACAGCTCAGCCCTATCCAAAACCAATCTTTATTTGAGCAAAATGGCCTACCGCCGCAATTTAATCTCGATCAGTTTATTAATTATCAAATAGCGTCGCTGCAGGGGCTTTCGGCTGTACAACAAGCCATGGCTAAAGCGCAAAAGCCGTTTTCTGGTGTGTCGGTTAATACGCTTGCCGCCACTGTTAATAATGTAGATTTAGCCAAACCTCTTGCTGATTTTCCTGCGGTATTAAACGAGCTTAAAAGTGTGTATTTAGATCACGCTGTATATTTTCATCACCCGCGTTATATGGCGCATTTAAATTGCCCTGTTACATACCCTGCAGTTGTAGCAGAGCACATCATTGGCGCAATTAATACCTCGGTAGATACTTGGGATCAAAGCGCTGGCGCGACCCTTATTGAACAAAAACTAATTGATTGGAGCTGTGAAAAGGCAAAATTACCTAGCACTGCTGATGGCGTTTTTACTAGCGGTGGTACGCAATCGAACTTAATGGCAATGCTAGTTGCACGCGAAGTCGCAGTGAGCCTTTATGCACCAAATCACGAAGTAAAACTGCAAGGTTTGCCGGATGTAGCCTCGCGATTTCGTATTTATTGCTCTGAGGTGGCGCATTTTAGTATTCAAAAGGCAGCGGCATTACTGGGCCTTGGTTATAACGCGGTAGTGCCCGTGGCTACAAACAATAAAATGCAAATGGATATGGACGCACTTAACCACGCAATTGCAGATTCTAAAGCTAAGGGCGATTTACCTATCGCTGTGGTAATTACCGCAGGAACAACCGATTTCGGCTCAATTGACCCGATTGAAGAGATAGCAAAACTTGCTAAAAAAGAGCAGCTTTGGTGCCATGTTGATGGCGCATACGGCGGCGGGTTACTAGTAAGCGAGCATCACCGTAGTGCCTTAAACGGTATAGAACAAGTAGATTCAATTACCATTGATTACCATAAATCATTTATGCAGCCGGTTAGCTGTAGTGCTTTTTTATTAAGTGAAAAACGCCACTTTAGCCATATTACCCTTTACGCCGACTATCTAAACCCATTAGCTGAAGCCGCCAATGGCACGCCAAATTTAGTTGATAAAAGCTTACAAACCACACGCCGTTTTGATGCCTTAAAACTTTGGTTAACACTGCGTACTATGGGCGAGGCGCCTCTTGGCCGAGCGTTTGATAAAGTAATTGGGCTTGCTCGTCAAACCCATATTGTGCTTAACGACCACCCTGATTTTGAAGTTATAAATTACCCAGAGCTTAGCGCGCTGGTATTTCGCTTTGCACCAGAGGGGTTAAGAAATAACCCCTATCTACTGGACTCCCTAAACCTACATGTTCGCCAAACATTTTTAAATACCGGTGAAGCCATGATTGCGCGCACCAAAATTAACGGCCGTCACTACCTTAAATTTACGTTACTCAATGCGCAGTGCCAATTGAGCGATGTGCGCGCCGTGCTTGAACAAATTAGCACTATTGCGTGGCAAATGTATAAGGAGCAAAAATAATGAGTAACCAACCTTATGATTTTATAGCCATTGGCCTTGGCCCGTTTAATTTATCGTTAGCGTGTTTAAGTGAACCATTAGAGGGCGTTAAAAGCTTATTTTTAGAGCAGCGTAGCCAATTTGATTGGCACCCAGGCATGATGCTAGAAGGTGTTACTTTGCAAACGCCGTTTATGTCTGACTTGGTGACCCTTGCAGATCCTACTAGCCAGTACAGTTTTTTAAATTATGCCAAGCTTAATAACCGCTTATACCCATTTTATATTCGCGAGAGCTTTTTTTTACTACGTAAAGAATACAACCTATATTGCCAGTGGGTGTGCTCGCAGCTTAGTAACGTAAGCTTTGAGCAAAGTGTAACTAAGGTTGAATTTTGCCAGCAAACTCAGTGCTATACCCTTACCTGTAATACCCCAAATGGGGAGCAACACTATGTTACGCGCCACATAGTGCTTGGCACTGGCCCTGCCCCATATATTCCTGATTGTGCAGTGCAAAGTAATTCTAATAACGTAATGCACAGTAGCGACTTTTGCCACCGCCTTGATGAGCTAAAAGCTGCTAAACGCGTTACGGTTGTGGGAGCTGGGCAAAGTGCTGCTGAAATTTATCACACATTATTACAACAAGCCGTGCCACAAGGTTTGCAACTAGATTGGATTGCTCGCTCACCGCGTTATTTTCCGCTGGAATACACTAAACTCACCCTTGAGATGACCTCACCTGAATATGTTGATTACTTTTATAATTTAAAAACCGAGCAACGAGATTGGCTTAATCAAAATCAAAAAAACTTATTTAAAGGCATTAATGGCGATTTGATTAATGACATTTTTGACACCCTTTACGCGCAAAGCCTAGATGGGCCCATTTCTACCACATTTAAAACGAACAGCAAGCTTACTAATACACGTAAAAGTGCTGGTCGCTTAGTTACTGAGTTTTATCATCAGGAGCTTAATGAAGCCTTTGAAATAAAAACCGATTACTTAATTTGTGCCACTGGCTTTAAATACAAGCGCCCCGCTTTTTTAAACCCTATTGCGCAGCAGCTCCCAGAAGATGAACAAGGCCGCTATTTAGTTAGCCGCGAGTATGCGGTAGATAGCAACCAAAAACGTATATTTGTACAAAATGCAGAGCAGCACACCCATGGTTTTGTAACCCCCGATTTAGGCATGGCGTGTTATCGCAACAGTATAATTTTGCGCGAAATACTCGGTTATGCGCCGTATCAGGTTGAGCAAAAAATTGCTTTTCAGTGTTTTGATTTAAGTGATGTAGAGACCCATTCACAGCAAAAGAGTAACGCCGCATGAGTTTACGTTTAGCACTTATTTTGCTTACGGTTATTTCGGTGGTGTGCGACACCTTATTACTGCCGTTTTATCCGCAATTTTTTGCCAGCGAATTTTCTGTAAGTAACCCCACACTAATTGGTGTGTTTGTAGCTAACTGTTGTATTACCGTTATGCTCGCGCTGCCCCTGTGGGCAAAGGTTGCCAAAAAATATCACGAACTGGCTCTTTGGCTTGTAACGCAAGTGATTGCCGCCTGCTTTGGTTTGCTTTGTTATTTTGCAACTAATGTGTGGGAATTTTGGTTTTATTACCAGCTTATGTTGGTGCTTAAAGCCAGTTACTTGCTTATTTACCCGTTTGCACTGCGTTTAGAGCAGCAAAGTAAGCACCTTTCTATTATTGGCTTGTTTTCGGTACTTATGCACTTTGGGGCTATTGGTGGCGCGTTAGTGGGTGGTTACTTTTTTAGTCTAAACGAACCGCGTTATGCACTGTTATTAAGTGCTGCGGGCGATGTAATACAAGTGCTGCTGTGCGCCTATTTAATGGTGAGCTTAAAGCTAGGTATTTATCAGCACGCTATTGAAAGCGAAAAACCGCGCACTCGCACACCGTACTTTATATGGCAATTTTGCTTTATAAGCGTGGTGGTTTATTTTAGCACGTTTTTAATTAGGCCATTTTTTACGACCCATTGGCAAGGAATGAGCGCGCAAAGCAGTGCGTTTGTAAGTGCGCTTGTGTACGCCATTCCTGCTTTTTCAGCCCTACTAATGCTGTTGTTTAACCACTTTAGGCAGTGCTTACCTGTTCCTACGCTTAGCCGCACAAGCACATTATTGTGCGCGCTTATTTTTGGCGCTATTGGGCTTTATTTACAGGCGCAAGAATCGGTGTGGTTAGTTGTTAGCTCGCGCATTCTATACGGTATAGCGCTGTTTCAGGTCATGGTTTTATTAGAAGTGATGTTATTTGCTAAAAGCGAGCCTGCTCACTACGGCAGTGACTTTGCCAAAGTGCATATTGCGCAAAATATTGGCGTTATTTTAGCGTCGTTATTAGTGGGTATGAGTGTGGAATATTTTAATACCACCGTGCCTTTTTACTTTGCAGCCATTGGCTTTGCAAGCCTTGGCGCTATTTTGCTATGGCGCGTTAAATTTGTTGGCCGCACTGCACACACAACCACTTAATAATTAAAAAGATTTAGGAGTTTTTATGTATTTTTCATCTTTTATAACCACGTTACAACGCACAGGTAATGTGACTATGCGGTTACTAAAGCAAAGCGATATGCCTATCATTTGCCAGTGGCTTACCCTGCCTTATGCGCATTTTTGGGGTATGAATAAACACACACCCGAGCAAATGTGCAGCGCCTACCAAGATATAATAAACAACCCGCATCATCATGCGTATGTTATTGAACAAAATAATGAGCTGCTTGCCCTTGTTGAGCTTTACAGCCCAAAGCACGATAAGCTACTTGCGGCCGCCTATGAGGTACTGCCAAACGATACCGGCATGCATATTTTACTTGCCCCAAATACACAGCCAAAACGCCATTTTAGCTTTGAAATAATGCAGTGCGTATTGCACAGTATTTTTACTCATAATGCCGATGCACGCGTAGTGGTAGAGCCCGATACTGCCAATAGTAAAATTCATGCCTTAAATAAGCGTTTAGGTTTTGTGCATACCCAGCAAATTACCCTTGGTGATAAAAACGCATACCTTGGGTTTTGTAATAAAGCCGCATTTGAAACGCATGTTGATTTACATCACAAATCGCAAACGCCAATAAACACCGACTATATAAAGTTTTACCACTGGCAATGGGCAAACAGGCACTTACAAAGTAAAGCAATTAGCGAGTTTGTACACGAGCGCTTATTGGTTGCAGAGCAAACCCCACAAGGTTTTAAAGTCAATATTGAAGGGGGTTGTTTTATATTTAATGGCCGCGCTATGGCGCTTAACCACATAGATATAGACGAGCCAAGCTTATGCTTTTATAACCTTAACAACGAGCAAGTAGCGCTTGATGTACTGCACTTTTTTAGTGTGCAAGGCCCTGCACTGGGTTTAACTGGCGAGCGTTTAGCCACCTACCTCGAAGAGCTTAACGCCACCCTTGCCAGTGCCTGTTATAAACGCGAAAACAACACGCTTAGCGCAGCCGAACTTGCGAAATTAGGGCTGCAACAAATAGAAGCTGCAATGAGCGAAGGCCACCCTGCGTTTGTGGCTAATAATGGTCGAATTGGCTTTAGCAAAAACGACTTTTTACGCTATGCGCCAGAAGTGGGTAAACTGTTTAAAGTGCTGTGGTTAGCGGCGCACAAAATAGTATGTGATTTTGCTCACAGTGAATACTTTAGTGACTACCCAAGCCATATTAGTGGCGAGCTTGATTTAACCACCCGTGATGCGTTTAACAAAGCGCTAAAAGCGCAAAACCTAAACCCTGACGACTACCTATTTATGCCGGCCCACCCTTGGCAGTACCAACATAAATTAAGTGTGGTATTTGCCAATGAGTTTGCCAATAACCGCTTAGTGTATTTAGGTGAAGGCGACGATTTATATCAAGCGCAGCAATCTATTCGTACATTATATAACTGCTCGCACCCGCATAAACCGTATTTAAAAGTGGCGCTGTCTATTTTAAATATGGGCTTTATGCGTGGGCTTTCGCGCGCTTATATGGCGGTAACCCCGGCCATAAATGATTGGGTGTTTAATAAAGTAAACCACGACCCAACACTTAGCGCGTGCAATTTTACTGCACTTAGAGAGTACGCCACATTAGGGTATGCGCATCACACCTTTGAGCAAAGCGCACTCGGTGATACGCCGTACCGTAAAATGTTTGCGTGTTTATGGCGCGAAAACCCAAACCATAATTTACAAAATAATGAGCAGCTCACCACCATGGCCGCATTGCTGCACCTAGATAACAACGGTAAAAGTATGGCAGGTGCATTAATAGATCAAAGCGGTTTAAGCACACATGCTTGGCTGCAAAGCTATTTTAACGCCTATCTTATCCCGTTAGTGCATTGTTTTTATGCCCATAAATTAGTGTTTATGCCCCACGGCGAAAACCTCATTTTAAAACTTAAAAATTCAGTACCCGTAGGCGCTTACATGAAAGACATAGGCGAAGAAGTCGCGCTGCTTAATAGCACTGAGTCTTTGCCTGAGGAAGTGTCGCGTATTCATATTGCTATGCCTAAAGAGCTTGAATTACTAAGTATATTTACCGATGTATTCGACTGCTTTTTTAGATACCTAGTCGCTATTTTAGTAAGAGAAGCGCGCATTACCGAACACGATTTTTGGCACGGCGTTGCGCAAAGTGTAAACGCGTATCAACAAGCTAACCCGGCCTTAAATGAGCGTTTTAAAGAGTATGACTTTTTTAGTGATGAATTTGCACACTCTTGCTTAAACCGCTTGCAGCTTGGCAATAATAAACAAATGGTTGATTTAACCGACCCTGCAGGCAGTTTACAGTTTGCTGGAAGTTTAAATAACCCGGTATCGGCAAAGCTGTATGGCTAAGCCAGTTACCCTTGCGCACTTTTTATTTTGCCCAAGTGAGCCAGCTACTGCGGCTCATCCAAGCTTAAATTTGATGTATGTATTGGCTTATCATTGCAAGGCGCATTACCCCCATGCGCCTACGCAATTTATTAGCCGGCATTTATATTTGCAGCTTTGTTGGCAAACTATTTATGCCTATTGTTATTGGCATACGTGCAAACACAACGCGCACAATCCAATGCAGTTACAGCTCAAAATTAGCGGCGCGTATAGCCGAGGGTTTAGCCTCACAGGCGCGCCTTTATTAAGCAAAACTGAGCAAAATAATGCACTCATTGAGTTTATTAACAGTGTAGGTAAGTGGATAAATAACGATTATGCGCTGGGTCAAAAAGAGCAAGGACGCTTATTAATCGACACCCTAAACAGCGCATTTAAGCGTGCACATAGCTTAAATTTAGCAAGCGCTGATCACACTACACATTGCCATCAACAGCTACACAATTTAATCAGCAATCACTTTAATTTAAACACTCCATTTAAATTAACGGCCGATCGCTTAACGTGCTGTCGTTATTATTTAGCAGGTTATAGCAAATGCCAAACCTGCCCAAAAAAGGATATTAAAACCAATGAACACACGTCTTAAAACGATTGACCTTGCCCGAGGTGCGAGCGTTTTTATTATGATTTTAGTCCACACGTTATGGATGTACTCAAGCACAGCGCTTCAAAGTGAAAGCCTATTCGGCGCAGTTATCCATATACTTGGTAAAGGCACCGCCTCGTTTTTAGTGGCAATGGGGCTATCTATGGCACTTTCGCGTAGGCAAACACCCATGTTATTAATTAAGCGCGGCATACAGCTTTTACTACTTGCATATTTAATGAATGCGGCAAAGTTTTGGCTACCCATTGAGGTATTTAATACCATGCCTGAGGCATTTATAAATGCGTATGGTTGGCAAAGCCCATTGAGTGCTGGGCAATTACAATTTATGGTGCTCACAGGTGATATTTTACAACTAGCTGGGGTGAGCTTAGTGCTGTTTGGGGCACTTAATATTGCCCGCTGGAAAACCACATGGATTGCATTCTTTGCTATTGCAATTGCACTTGTAAGCCAGTTTGTAAGGGGGCAGCAGTTTGCGCTTTCGCCTTATATTAGCGATTTGTTTTTTGCTAATAACTACCAAGTATATTTTCCGGTATTTCCGTGGATAAGCGCTATATTAACGGGCTACGTGCTTGGGCGTTTATACATAAGTAGCCAGCATAATGCAGCGTACTTATTTAGCGTGTGCGCAAAGTTAGGTGCTGCATTATTAATTATTGGTACGGCGTGGCTTATTGCTGATTTTAAGGGGCAGTTTGGCAATTTTTTCCATTTAAATGGCGGCGGTATTATTTATTTAGTTGGTATAAATTTATGTGCTTTAGCTTTTATAGAATACACCATCGCTAATAAATTTAATGGCCCTATTACCCGCGCTCTTTTGTATGCGAGCAAACATGTAACTGCTTTGTATGTTATTCAATGGGTGCTAATTTGCTGGCTTATGGGTGTGTTTGGTTATCATACGCAGTCGCTTGTACCAACGTTGTGCCTAATGGCGCTTATGAGTTTACTCACTTTTGCAGTACACAAAATGTATTTGCAAATAAAGCTAACCCTACTTGGTTTTAAGCAAAAACCTAAACGTGCAGCATAAACTGTAAAGGGGCTTTACGGGCGCAGTTACACGCGCCCTAGCTTGTTTTTATTGCTTCAATTACGGTATTCATGCGCTTTGCCATTGGCCTATTTCGGTGATGGCACACATAAATATTTTCGCTAATCGGATTAGCTAAGTGGTGCGTTTTAATAAGCGCAGGTTTATTAAATGCGCTAACAGCATGCGCAGGTAAAACCGTAAAACCTAGCCCTAAACTTACCGGCTCCAGTATTAAACTTATCTGGTTAGAAAACCCCGTGCGTTTAATTTGATCAACATGTTCAAACTCATTGTAGTTTTCGCTCAGTAATAGCTGCGCGTGGTGTTTTGCATCGGGGTGGCCAATAAAGCCAAGCTCACATAAAACCTCCCACGTTGGGGTTTTAATATGTGCGGGTGTTACTAATAATAAGGCTTCTTTACCAATTTTGTGGCTGGTAACTTCACTAAGCGTCGGAGCTTGAGTTAAAAAGCCTATGTCGGCACTGTGGTTTGCCACAGCTTGCTCTACACTTGTATTGGGGGCAAAGCGATAATCAATATTAAGCTCGGTATGCTTTGCCTGCAGCGCTAATAATTGGCTATAAAATTGTAACCCACAACTACCAGGCGATTGTATTTTTACTAGGCCGCTGTAAGGCAAATCATCTTTTAATTGTTGTTCTAAAAATTGCCATTCCTTTAATAACAAGCTGCCTTGTTGATACAAATTTTGCCCACGTACGGTAAGGGTAAATTGTTTGCCGTGGCGCTCCAATAGCGCACAGTTTACTTGCTGCTCTAGCTTTTTAATGTGCTGGCTTACACCAGATTGGGTCATAAAAAGGCGCTCGGCGGTTTGAGTAAAATGATTTACCTCAACCAAAGTACAAAACGTATTTAACCATGTTGGATTTATCATTACAAAACGTACTCAAAATGATGATTAATGATAATTTTACTTAATATTGTTCAATTCGTAAACTAACTCTATCAACTAGTCACAAGATAAGTCACAACTTAAAGAGGAAGCATTATGAGTCATACATATCCACGTAGTTTTTCGCACATTGGTATTTCGGTTCCCGACGTTGAAAAAGCAGTCGAGTTTTACACTAAAGTTATGGGTTGGTACACCATAATGGAACCGACTTTAATTACCGAAGACAAAAGCCCAATTGGCGAAATGTGCACAGAAGTATTTGGCGAAAAGTGGGAAAAATTCAAAATAGCGCACCTATCTACAGGGGATCGTATTGGCGTCGAAATTTTCGAATTTAAAAACCAAGAAAACCCAAAAGACAATTTTGAATACTGGAAAACAGGTATATTTCATTTTTGTGTTCAAGACCCTGATGTAGAAGGTTTAGCTGAGCGTATTGTAGAAGCTGGCGGTAAAAAACGTATGGAAGCCCCTCGTTATTACTACCCGGGTGAAAAGCCGTACCGCATGATCTACATGGAAGACCCGTTTGGTAACATCCTTGAGATTTACAGCCACAGCTACGAGCTTATTTACAGCGCAGGCGCTTACTAAATAGCGCTTAGCTAAAAACAAAGGCCGCAGTATTTATTACTGCGGCCTTTTTGTTTTAGATGTCTCGTCCTGAAATGTGTTTACACATTTAGGATTTATTATGACCAAGTCAAATAATACACCGCTCAAACGAACACAACGAGATTATTCATTAGGCTTTAAATTACAAGTTGTTCACGCTGTA
>NZ_JACJDY010000033.1:0-41798 GCF_014163785.1 Pseudoalteromonas sp. SR43-7
TGTTTAAAGTACTTATGGCAAACTGATGTCTCAGGCATAGCAGTTGTGACTTATGTGGGTTGTGGTGATTTACATAAGATCATAAATTGCTGTGCCTGTCACGTTTTGGGGATTCGTCAGCCCAATGGGTTGGTTTAAAAGCGATTTATACTGCGTTATTGATTTTAACAATAGAACCACTATTATTTGCAATCAATGCCTTGCCTAAATCGCTTTTAACTCCAACTGAAACTCTCATCTTGAGATGGTTTGGGTATACATGCAAATATTTCATCTACACCAAGCATGACTATTGTTTAGCCATCAAAAGGACATTTATGACCACGCCACTAATTCAATCACTTGAGCAGCACTTTGGTTTTAGCCAATTTAGAACAGGGCAACAACAAACTATAGAGCAGCTTTTAAATGGTCAATCGTCGTTGGCTATATTTCCGACCGGCTCGGGTAAATCGTTGTGTTATCAATTAACTGCGTTGCATTTACCAAATTTAACGTTAGTGGTTTCGCCTTTACTAGCATTGATGAAAGATCAAATTAGCTTTTTAAATAGCAAAGGTATTTACGCGGCTAGCCTTGATTCGAGCCAAGATCAAATGCAAAGCAGCACCGTAATGAATGATGTGCGAAATGGAAAAATTAAAGTACTAATGGTGTCGGTTGAGCGCTTTAAAAACGAGCGTTTTAGAGAGTTTATAAGCCAGGTGGCGCTTTCGATGTTAGTGGTAGACGAAGCGCACTGTATATCTGAATGGGGCCATAACTTTAGACCCGACTACCTTAAACTACCGCGTTACCGCGAAGAGCTTAATATTCCTTTAGTATTGCTGCTTACGGCAACGGCGACTAAAAAAGTTAAACGCGATATGGCAGAGCGATTTGCTATATCGCCTGAGTGTATTGTGCAAACGGGCTTTTATCGCGCCAATTTAGATTTAAGTGTGTTGAGCGTTAAAACCGCCGATAAAAATACCGAGCTTACCAACATTGTGCGCGCGCAAAATGGCCCAGGTATTGTGTATGTAACGCTACAGCAAAGCGCTGAGCAAGTTGCTAATGTGCTAAGTGCACAAGGTGTGCACGCGGTGGCGTATCATGCGGGGCTTGAAGATACGCTACGCTGGCAAATTCAAGATGACTTTATGGCGGGTAAAATTAACGTAGTGGTGGCAACCATAGCCTTTGGTATGGGCGTTGATAAGTCAGATATTCGTTTTGTTATACATTACGATTTACCAAAATCGATAGAAAACTACAGCCAAGAAATTGGCCGAGCAGGGCGCGATGGCAATCCATCAAACTGCTACACGCTTGCTAACCTAGACGGCCTAAATACGGTAGAAAACTTTGTATATGGCGACACCCCAGAGCTTAGCGGTATTGAATACGTAATTAACGATATTCGCCAAAGCCACCAGCAATGGGAAATGCAAGAATACAGCTTATCGAGCGAAAGTAATATTAGGCAACTGGCACTTAAAACCTTACTCGTACAGCTTGAAATGCAAGGCGCTATAACGCCGCAATATGCCTACTACGCTGATTTTAAATATAAATTTTTAGTTGATAAAAACGAGCTACTAAGCCAGTTTGACGAACAACGCCAAGCATTTTTAACACAAATATTTAGCCATGCCGATTTTAAAAAAATATGGGGCACGCTAAATTTTGACTCCCTTACGCAAGCCGCGCAGGTTGATCGAAAACGCGTAGTGGCAGCCCTTGATTACCTAGCCGAAAAAAACCTAATAACGCTCGAAACCAAACGTATTACCCAAGTATACAAAGTGCATAGCGAGGTTATAAATAACCCAGAACTTGCCCAGCAACTACATGACTACTTTAGTGATAAAGAACAAGCCGAAATTAAACGTATTGCTGCACTGGTACGCTTTTTTGAGCTACAAAGTTGCTTAAGCTATAACTTAGCGCGCTATTTTGACGATCAAAACGCACCACAGCAATGTGGGCATTGTAGTGTGTGTAGAGGCCATGCGGTTAAGCTTGAATACTCTATAGAGCCTGCCTATATTGAGGAGCAGCTTATTTATCAAAAGGTGGATGAGTTTTTAGCGCATATGGCAGATAAAGGTAATCATAATGTGGGTATTGAAACCCAATGCCGCTTTTTAGCGGGGATGAGTGTGCCATTATTTGCGCGTAATAAAGTGCGCCAATTGAGTGGTTTTGCACTGTGCGAGCAGATGCGTTACAGCGATATAAAAGCAAAACTACTAGCGCGTTAAATTAGTTACTGTATCCTAGTGGCTTATTCAAAAAAGTAAGCCACTATGCCTCATATTGTCATTCCTGTTGAAAATATTTCTACTACCCCAGAGCCTGTTACGTGTGCTAACTGCCAAGCCTGTTGTTGCCAATTAGAAGTGCGCATAGTAACCGACACCGGCGTGCCTTTTAACTACATTGAATACGATAAATGGGGCAGCGAAGTAATGAAACGCGCTGACGACGGTTGGTGCCAAGCACTCGACCGCAATACACTTATGTGCTCTATTTACGAAAACCGCCCATTAGTTTGCCGCGAGTTTGAAATGGCCTCAGACGAGTGTATTACCGAGCGCGATTTAGCGGGTATATAGTCCGCTATTATTAAAGTACATAAACAACAAAGGGGCTTAAAAGCCCCTTTGTTTATTACTTACTATAAAAAATTAAACTTTAAAGTAGCTAATATACTTTTTAAGCGTGTTTGAAAGGTCAGCTAATGCAACAGCTTCTTGTGCGTTACTGTTAAGCGACATGCTGGTTTCTTTAGACATACTGGCAATTTCTTCAACGCCGGTACTAATTTGCGCCACGGTGGCTACTTGGTTTGATGTTGATTCAACAATTTCAAGCACGTTACTTAATGAGTCGTTAGCTTGTTGCTGTATTTGATGCAGTAACTCGTTTGCCTCATGGGTAAGCGTTAGGCCATTTTCTACTTGCGGTACTGTGGTTTCCATAGCTGTTACCGACGCTTGCGTGTTTTCTTGTACTTGCAAAATCATCTTTTCAATGTCGCCTGTTGCATCACCAGTACGCTGGGCAAGTTGCCTTACCTCGTCAGCAACAACAGCAAACCCTCGGCCTGTTTCGCCAGCTCTTGCAGCTTCTATTGCCGCATTTAGTGCAAGCAAGTTTGTTTGATCAGAAATACTGCGGATCACACTTAAAATATCGCCAATGTGTTTTACATGCTCTTGCAGCACGTTTACTTGGGTAACGGTGGCTTTTACGGTTACTGAAATTTGCTCAATTTCCGCCGCTACTTTTTGCACTGCAATACTACCTTGCTGCGATAATTGTGCGGTTATTTTTGAGTTATCTTCTGTTTGTTTAACAGAGCCTGCAACAGCATTAATACTGCGGCTCATTTCTTCTAAGCTGCTTACTGCCGAGTTTGTATAGGTTACTTGTGCGTCAGCGGCACTAAGTGCTTGCTGCGAGCCAGACGCTACGCTTGCAGAGTGAGTAGAAAGCTCTTCAGATGAGTTAATAATGCTATCTACAATGGTTTTTAATTTAGATTGCATAACCCCTACAGAAGCCATCATGCTATTTGGGCAACACGACTGAACATCACCTCTTAAATCGCCTTGGGCAATAAGGGCAATTACTTCGGCGGCTTCTTGTGGTTCGCCACCTACTGACTTTCTGATCAGTTGGCTAATAACATACGCAACGCTTGCACCTATTAAAATTGCAAGCGCGGTGAGCGAAATCATCCAAATTTCAAATGAACTGGCAATATCGAGAGTATCAATAGTAGTGGTTTGATTTGCTTGCTCTTGCAGGTTTATAAATTGGTTTATAACATTTAGCCACTGGGTAAACGCAGGGCGCGCATCGGTTAATAAAATACGTTTAGCTTCGTTTAGGTTTCCTGCGTTTTTAGCGTTTATAACACCTTGAATAAAAGGCTGAGTGCGCTGCTCTATTTGGTTTATTTTATTAATTAAAGCGCGCTCTTCACTATTCATATTACCCATTAGCTTAGCCATAGCACGGCTAGATGTTTGATAAAAAGCATCTAGCTCTTGTATGTTGTTTAACACGGTACTTAAACTGCTTTGCTCGGTAATTAGCACTACGTCGCGCACGGCTATTGCTCTGTCGTGTACGCTGCCTCTAAAGTTAATTGCGTAACGTTGTTTTACCGAGTTTACGTCGGTCATGTGGGTAATATTATTATTAATGAGGCTAACGCGCGAAATGCCAATAATGGTTAAAATAATCATCATTGATAAAATTACGCCAAAACCGGTCGCTAAACGCATGTTTATTGTCATGGTTGATCCCAGGTGTGAGTCAATACGCGCAAGAGCAGCTTGTATTATTAGTGAAAATACTTAAACAATAGCAGCATTATGCCTTATTAATTAAAGTTTTATTAGCAATAAGGCGGGTGGTTGTTAATTTAGTTTACAAGCGTAACTTTGGCGGGGCATATTTTACAGGCATTAAAAAAGGGGCTAAATGCCCCTAGTGTTATATAAAATATTATATAAAGGTTTAGTCGTACTTTGCTTCTAGCTCATTAGCTGTATGAAACTTCTCATGACTTTGTAATTGCTCGTCGTATTTAACAAGGTTTTTAAAGTGCGCTAATTGACCTGAGTTTTTAACTATTTCAACAATAAACGACATCATAAAGTCAGCGCCCGTTAGGGTATCGCCCACTAAATAACGTTTACCTTCTAGGCGGTCGTTAAAGTAGCTAATTACTTTGGCTGTTTCAGCGTCGGCATAGCCTTCTAAAAACTGCGTTTTAGCGCCGTCTTTTAGTACAAACATTTTAAGTAAAAGCGGTAAAATTGCTGAGCTTTCTGCAAAGTGCAGCCATTGCTGGTAGTCAACATATTCAGCGGTATCTACTTTTGGAGCAAATTTGCCGTTGCCGTATTTAGAAATAAGGTAGTCGGTAATAGCGCCTGATTCAGCAATAATTAAACCGCCATCTTCAATTACCGGTGACTTACCAAGTTGATGAATATGCTTTAGTTCGTCAGGTGCTAGGAAGGTGTCTTTATTACGCTGATAAGCCACAATTTCGTAGTCAACATCTAGCTCTTCTAAAAGCCAAATTATACGTTTAGAGCGGGATTTATTTAAATGGTGTAGTTTAATCATGTCAGTCCTTTTGTGGCTTGTAAGGGCTTTGCCTTACAAGCCGTATAAAATTAAAGTGGGTTATTAATTTTAACCACAGTTTTACCAAAGTTTTTACCGGATATCATATCGTTGAACGCGTCTACTGTATTTTCGATGCCTTCTACCATGTGCTCCCGGTATTGAATTTTTCCGTCTTGTAGCCATTTTTGCATGTCTTGTGCAAACTCGTCGTAACGGTCGCCGTAATCATCAAAAATGATAAAGCCTTGCATTTTAATACGCTTAGTAAGCAATTGACCCATTAGCATACCTAAACGGTCTGGGCCTTCTGGTAAGCTAGTTGCGTTATATTGCGATACTAAACCACACAATGGTACGCGCGCTGCTGTATTTAGTAATGGTAATACGGCGTCGAATACTTTACCGCCCACATTTTCGTAATAAACATCTATGCCGTTATCACACGCTTTTTCTAGTTGGTCTGCAAAGTCATCAGCTTTGTGATCAATACAGGCATCAAACCCTAGTTTTTCAACGGCGTGTGCACATTTTTCGCTACCACCAGCAACACCGACTACTTTACAGCCTTTAATTTTAGCTATTTGACCAACCGTTGCACCTACTGGGCCTGTTGCTGCTGCAACAACTACCGTTTCGCCTTCTTTAGGCTGGCCAATATCAAGTAAACCCATGTAAGCAGTAAAGCCAGGCATACCCATAATACCTAATGCGTATGAAGGGTTTGCAGGCTCTTTACCTAACTGCATTAAGCCTTCGCCGTCGGTAATGGCGTAGTCTTGCCAACCTGTGTAGGCAAGTACCCACTCGCCTTCGCTAAACTTATCGTTTTTAGACTCTTCTACTTGGCACACAGTTGCGCCAACCATTACATCGCCAATATTAACTGGATCTGCGTACGACTTAGCATCGCTCATACGACCACGCATGTACGGGTCTAGCGATAGGTAAATAGTACGTAGTAAAACTTCGCCATCTTTTAATGCAGGAAGCTCTACCGTTTTAAGTTCAAAGTTTTTTTCGTTCGGGGCGCCATTAGGGCGTGATGCTAAAGTAAGTTGACGACTAGTTGCAGACATAAAAATCTCCTCTTAAAGTGAATGTACTTAGCGAATGTTTATGCGTTAAATTAATATCTAACCTAAACAATAATGCGCGCTAAGCAGTGTAAATATATATTTTTACCTCAATACATTAGCTTTGGGCGAGGTACTGGTAATTCAAGCTTTGCAGAGTATTTATTCTAAATGGTTTATTTTAGCTTGCTAAAAATATGGCTATTGTAAAATACGCCGTTTTTATAAATAGCCTGTTTAAGCACAGCCTCTTGCTCAAAACCACTTTTAATAAGTGCTTTCATTGAGCCGGTATTACCAGCAAACACGGCACCAAAAATTCTGTTTAAGTGTGAGCTTGCAAACGCTTCATTGCATATAAGTTCAATAGCGCGAGTAATAATACCTTGCCCCCAATAGGCTTTATTAAGCCAATAACCAATTTCGCCACTGTGGCTGTATTCAAATTCGCTGGGAGTTATACCAATACAGCCCGCAAATTGCCCATTTACAACAATGGCCTTAATAATGCCGTTTTTTGAGCCTTGGTTTATCCACCAGTTTGCATCGGCTTGCGTATACGGAAACGGAATTTTTGACGATAAATAACGCGTCACCTGTTCATCATTTAGGGTGTTTATAATAAAAGGCGCGTCTTGGGCTTTAAACTCTCTGAGGGTGATCATATTTTTTCATAAATTTTTAGTATGCACACTAACTTAACAATCATTTAAGAGTTAAACAATCAGAACCTAAATTAAACGATTTACGGCTATTACTTTGTTTTAAAGTCCTCTAATATAAGCAAAATATTACACTTATTTTAGATGCCATTATGCACCCTCACATTAAAGCACTTTATAACAGCGCCCAAAAACCAAGCCGTTTAATTATTGGTTTAATGAGCGGCACCTCGTTGGATGGGCTTGATGTTGCACTGTGTAAAGTAACGGGCGCGGGCTTAAGTACTCACATTGAGGTTTTAAATTTTACCACCGTCGACTACAACGACGATTATAAAACTAAAATAAAGCAGGTATTTGCCAAACGAGAGTGCGATTTAGAGCTTGTAACTTTACTGCACCCGTGGGTAGGTAAACTCCATGGCAATATGGTTAATCAGTGCTTAGCTAAGTGGAATATAAACCCAGCAAGTATTGACGTAATAGCAAGTCACGGGCAAACCATTTACCACTGCCCGCAGTCGCAGCATAACCACAAAAGCTTTACTAATGGCACCTTACAAATTGGCGATAGCGACCAAATAGCCGTTACTACGGGTATTACAACCATTGGTGATTTTAGGCAAAAACACATAGCTGCAGGAGGCGAGGGCGCACCACTGGCTGTGTATGGCGATTACTTATTTTTTTCAAGCCTTGTTGAGAACCGTATTTTGCTAAATATGGGCGGCATAGCTAACTTAACGTTTTTACCCAAAAATGGTGATGCAAACGGTGTGTTTAGCTCCGACATTGGCCCCGGTAATACCATTATGGATGCCTACGTACAGCAACATTTTAAAGATATGCATTATGACGATGGCGCAAAAATAGCTAAAGCAGGCAAGGTAAATACACCATTATTAAATGCATTATGTAATAACGCATTTTTTAAACTCCCAATGCCTAAAACTACAGGGCCAGAGGTATTTAACTTAGCGTATTTAAACGCCGCACAGCAGCTTACAAATACACACCATTTAAGTCATGAAGATGTAATGGCCACCTTAAATACCTTTACTGCAACAGCTATAGCAAATGCATTAAACGAGTGTGCGGAGCGCGCACAAAATTGTGTGGTGTATGCAAGTGGTGGGGGTATTCACAACCCGTTACTAATGGCGCAACTTACAACGCTTTGCCCACGTATTAAGGCTTTTAAAAATACTGACGATTTAGGTATAAACCCTGATGCAAAAGAGGCTGTGTTATTTGCTATTTTAGCAAACGAATGTCTAGCCGGAGAGCAGCAACACCTAAGTAATACCGCACAAGGTATTGCGGGAGTTACTATGGGTAAAGTAAGTTTTGCAGACTAATAACTTATAAGTCGCGTAATTCAAGTGCTGTCAGTACTAAAACAGTGATAAAAACGTAGACCCCATACTCGCAAAGTAGCTACGAACGCCTTGAGGCTTAGCATGTTCAGTTTTTATGTGCTCAGGAATGTAGCCTTGCTCAAATGCTTTAATGTACACATCGAGTTGTTGGCTTTCTTTTAAGGTCGTGTTTTTTCCGTGCAGCATCATTTGCACTACAAAACATTGGCTTTGTGTAATGTTACTTAAAGTAAGGTTTACAGTACCAGATTCAAGGTCTGCATTGCTCAGCGTTTTTTCAGTAAAATACTGCGCCCCACGCGCACTGGGCTGCGTTGCACTTAGTGAAATAACATCGCTCTCATTTGCGCCATCAGGCAACACACACTGCAGCGTAATGTTATGCGCAGCATTGGCTTTTAGCGATAGCTTTTCATATTCCATAGCGTGGCTCATCGCCGCAGACATAGAATCATCAAATGATTGCAGTGCAAATGTTAGTTGCACTAAGGGTGTACTCATCTTACTTAATCTTCTTGAGTCTATTCATTTATCGGATAGAGATTATCGCGGATCAAAGTTACAGATTTATGACTAATTGCATTAATTAGTACAATTATTGAGTGGTTTGATCAAAGAGGATTTTTGTTGAAATTTTATAATGCTAGAAGGTGATTCCAGGTGATATTTCTAAAGGTACGTTCTTAAATGCGTTAAGTAATTTAGATATTCATTTACACCAAAATTTCATTGATGGCTTGAATGTATTAAAAATTATAAATTCAATAACAATTAGTGAGCCTATTGCGCATTCATTATATTTTTAAGTTTTTATTATGACAAAAAAGCAGTTACCTAATTAGCATCTGCTTTTATATTTAAAAACCACAGTGCTAAGCGCTGTGGTCTTTAATTTTAACGAGGAATATTTAATTAAGCTTGAGGTTTAATTAAGTACTTCTCGCCGGTAGCTTGTTTAGAATAAGCGGCAATTGACTGTAAATGTAATACCTCAGCTAATGACACTTCGTGTGTGTAGTTGCTCGCAAATGTAGTGGTGATTTCATCAGCAACGCGTTTGCGCATTTTCATTACTGTATCTGTGCCTAATTTACCTAAAGCATTAAATAACAAGAACCCGCTTACAGCCCAAGCAAAGCCAAAGTTACGATTAAGTGTAATAGGCCCGCGGTCTAGTGCGCCATAAATGTACACTTGTTTGAATGTATCAGAGCCATAAATTGTGTGCTCTTTCATATCGCGCGCAGCTGCAACTTCCATACAGTTAAGAATGTCACTTGTTAGTTGGCCGCCACCAATAGGGTCAAACGCTATAGTTGCACCAGTTTCGATTATTGCAGCAGTTAGGTCAGCAAGAAAAGTGTCGCTGCTTGAGTTAACAATATATTTTGCACCCATATCGCGCAGTAATTTTTCTTGTTCTGGTTTGCGAACAATATTAATTAAATCAACGCCATCGGCAATACAAATACGGTTTAGCATTTGGCCAAGGTTAGAAGCCGCTGCGGCGTGAATAATGGCTTTATGGCCTTCAGCGCGCATGGTTTCTACCATTGCTAGTGCGGTAAGTGGGTTAACAAAAGATGATGCACCTTCTTTAGCGGTAGTCCATTCTTTTAGCTCTAGGCAACTTTGTACATTGGCACATATAAATTGACGATACGTACCGCCGCCAATTACTGCAACGGTTTTACCCATTAATGCTTGTGCGGCTGGTGATGAGCCTGCTGCTACTACGGTGCCTGCGCCTTCATTACCTACGGGCGTTGCTTTTCCAACACGGGTTTTAAGTGATGGCATAAATTGAGCAGGAACATCGGCAGTAATTACTGGGTCTTCATTAGTCCCCGATTGCTTTGCAGTAGACATATCAGCTGCGCTGAATAAAACGCCTAAGTCTGATGGATTTAATGGTGCAGCTTCAATACGAATAACTACTTCATCGGTATTTGGCTTTGGCATCTCGATGTTTTTTAAGGCAAGTGTAAGTTTATTGTCTTCGCTGATAGTTGAAGTAAGTTGGATATTTTTATCTGTCATAGGTTTTTCCTGCAAAGAATTAAATTTGTTAAGCCAATTACATTATTGTATTGGCGATCTGTGTTAGTAATTAAAAATTAGAATAGATACTTTTATAGCTACGCGTTATTTAGCGTTTGCTGCTTGAATTTGCGCTTTCACTTTTTGCATAAATTCAGCCATATTTGATTGCCGATCGGCCTCTATGCTTTGGGTAATGGCTAATTGGCTCATTGATTCGTTCCACTCTTTCATGCCGGGTACTTGTGCAAGTACATCCCAATCAAGCTGGCTTGAGCCAAAGGCACTAACAATGGTGTTTACGTAATAAACGTAAATGTCTGCCATTGTAAATTGCTCGCCTGCAATCCAAGGTGAAAACTTACACACGCTACCCAAAGCGGTTACACCACGAGTTAATACTTGGCGTACTTCGGCTTTAGTTGTGTCAGGTACTTCAGCGCCTGAAAATACATAAGGGATAAACCGTCTGCTTGGCAGTTCAAAATAAAGCTCTGCCATTTTCATAATTTGACGTACAACTGCGCGCTCACCTGCATCTTCAGGGTATAGCGGGGTTTGTGGGTACGACTCTTCAATAAAGTCGCAAATAACACTCGACTCAGAAATATTAAGGCCGTTAGCTGTTGTGATTGCAGGCACTTTGCCTGCAGGGCTGATTGCTAGTAACTCTTCACTACCGCCGTAAACAAGGTGTTCTTTAAATGGCAGTTGTTTGTGTAAAAGTACATGTTTAACTAGGTTGTAATAGTTGCTAGCAGCAAAACCGTGCAAAGTAATCATAAGTCACCATCATTAACGTGAAGATACTCATTGCCAAAAAATGCAATTTAAGTCCCTGTCTTTAGGTTGAGTACATTATTACTTGTTTTAATTTGCTTATATATAGGGGAAAATGCGAATCACTTTTGTCTTTAAGACAATAAAGCATTTTATTTAATGGAGAGGCAACTTGGATCAACTAAAAGCCATACGGTATTTTATCAAAGTGGTTGAAACGGGCAGTTTTACCAAAGCCGCAAAAGCTTTTGATGTGCCGCCTTCGTCGTTGTCGCGGCGAGTTGCTGATTTAGAAAAAAGCCTGGGGGCTACGCTTTTAAAGCGTTCGACCCGCATAGTTAAATTGACCGAAGTTGGGCAAATTTACTATAACGATGTTCAGCAAATATTAAATCAGCTAGAGCAAAGCCATGAAACTGTGCGCAGTTATCAAAGAACACCAATGGGGCGATTATGTATAAGCTCAATGGTGAGTTTTGGTGACAAAATATTACTGCCTCTGCTTGATGAATTTAGCGCGCTATACCCCGAAATTATATTAGATGTTAGCTTAAGTGATGAGCTGTCGACACTTGGGCGTGACGATGTTGATATTGCGATTCGCGGTGGCTATGCGCCAAATGAACGCGTGCTAGCAATAAAACTAATGGATAACGGCTTTATTCCTGTTGCGTCACCCTGCTATTTACAAAAATACGGTATGCCCACTAATGTTATGGAATTAAAGGGCCACAGTGGCCTTTATTTTAAAACGCCAGCGGGGCCAACGCCTTGGTTATGTAAAGTAGATGATCAATGGCACGACGTTTCTGGGCCTGCGGTCGCTATTTCAAATAACGGATCGTGGCTGGCTAAAAAAGCGTGTAATGGCGAGGGCATTTTAATGTCAACTCGATGGGCGCTCGACTCATACCTTGAGTCTGGCCAGTTGCAAGAGCTTAAGTTTGAGCATGAATTAGCTATAAGCCAAAATGCGACTATGGCGGTTTATTTGTTGTATCAAAAGCAGCGCTATTTAGTGCCAAAGGTAAAAGCGGCGGTCGATTTTTTAGTACAAAGAATAAAAGAAACAGGTGAAGGTAATAAGCAAACAAAATAGCCCTTAAGAGTAAGGTGGGTAGATTAATTGAGTGTCGGGTGGCGCTGCGCTTATCCGACCTGCGTTTATCCGGTTTATTTTTACCAGATATATATTTATGTTTGTTTAACTTATTAATAAATTATTTGTATAAATAATAGGTAAAAATGCGCCTTTAGGCTAAAGCTTTTAACTAAGCGCCCGATAGATTACTTAATAGGGTTTAGCGATTAAGGATAATCATGGTTAATAATGCACTTGGCAGCCACGCTAATTTAAGCACTTTACTTACCCAATCAGTTAATAACGCTAACCAAAGCTCTGTGAGTCCTTCGCTACACACCAGCAGCGACCTTCAAGCTATTAATTATTTACAAACTAACGCGCCAAAAATAACCGGTGGGTTATTAAGCCAGTTAAATAATAAAACTCTTGATGAAGCACTAGCCAGTAATCAAAAAGTTGAGGATGTTTTACAGCAGCAATTAACCTCACTATTTACAATATCGAGCACACCAAGCCTTAATAACTATAAACCCTCCAATGAAGAACTCGCCCTGCGCACCGTAATAAGCTCTCAGCATGAGGGGTTATTAAAAAACGAAAACAGCACCCAATTAATTGAGCGATTAAATACGTCGGTTAAAAATATTCAGGGTGCTTATGCTAATACCAGCGATATTTTATCGAGTTTAGGTCAGCTTGGGCATGAGCAAAAAACGTTTTTAGCCTCAAGCCAGCAACGTGTAGAGCGCTCACTTAATCCATACATGGAAAGCCTTAATCGCGCAAAATACGAGGATGACGATAACTACCTGTTTGAGCTCTCGGTAAAAACTAAAGAGGGTGATGTTATAAACATTACCTTTAACTCATCGCAAGGTTATGACGAAGAAACCGGTGAAGCGATAGATGGCTTTGGCATAAGTTACGAAGTTAATGGCAATTTATCTGAGGCTGAACATGGCGCTTTAACGCAGGTTATGGCGGGTGTTGGCGAAATGGCCGATGAATTTTTTAAAGTGAGTGAAAATTCATTCAACCCTCTTATAGTGCCAAACCAAACAGACATGAGCTTAGATTTTTTAGCGGGCTTTAATAGTGAGCAGTTAGCCGGTTTTAATGTGTCGTTTTCAACAACGCAAAATGATGCGCTTGATACTGCCCAGAATACGCTTGATTTAAGTTATTCCATTGATGAAGCATCAAATCAGCAAGCACTTGTGTTTAAAGCAGTAGGTGGGCAAAACGACATTGATTTTGCACTCGATATGTCAACCATTGGCGCTAAAGACACGCAGCAAATGCAGCAGTATTTAGCGTCGCTCGATCAAAGCCTAGAAGATAGCCGAGTAAACAGTACTGAAGATGATAAAGAGTCGGCATTTGGGCGCAAAGGCGACGAGGCAATGCAGCAAGGTTTTGCATTGTTTAAAGGCGCTTTTGCGAGTATGTCGTCGGCTGCTGAGCGTTATAGCAATTTAGAGTCGCTTGCAGATCAGCAATTTAATGACGGGCGCGCTATGGTTGCCGATTTAGTTGATAACATGATTACAAACGATGCCCGTTACCAAGGGCTTGGTAATAAAGCCCCAAATACATTGGGTGCGAGTATTTCTAAGCTCGCTGATTTTGATGCCACTTTTTCATATGCGCTGGATAACGGCGACTATCAGCCTAAAAGTACTATTGAGCTAAGCCAAGTAACTGAACAAGCCCAATTAGGGGATCTTAGCGGTGTAACGCAAAGTAAAAATGTAAGCAGCCACTTTGATTATCAATACAGTCGCCCTGATTACTACAACAAAGAAGAGAGTTATAACGTAAACACCGCCGTTAAAAATAAAGAACTTGTGGGGCTCGATCAGTCTCACGAGGTTGATGTTGATACAAAAATGTTTGAGTTTAATCCGCAAACCAATCAATACGAGCTGCAAATGGCGATGCAAGAACAAACCGTTAGTAAAAGCAACATTCGCTTAATTGACGATATTTGGCTTGAAGAAAACGAAAACAGCTACAACATGAATAAAAAAGAGCGTGTTGAGAGTGACGAAAAACAAGACGAGTTTAAAAAAACAAGCAGCCATTCTCATAATAAACTAGTTACCTTGATTGGTGACTTAGACAAGCTAGCTGAGAATAAAAACGTAAGGCGAGAATATTTAACTAACTTATCGCAAGTTAACTTTTTTATGGATAAAAAGTAACGCCTGAGAGCTGTTCACTCCACGCTCAATATTGGGTATAGTCGTTTAATACCTAATTTAATACTTAATTAAATACCCAATTAAAGAGTACCTCATGTTTAAACAATTAATTTTACTGTGCGCTTTAAGCATGCCGCTTGTAAGCTGCGCTGCTACAGCACCATTTTCGGGCGAGATAAGTACGCAAGTACTGCTAAGCGACTACGACAAGTTTAACGAGGAATACAAGGCGTATACACCAACAGCGCAAGATATCGCCCTAACGCAAAAGCTTGAAGGCAAAGAGCTTATTGTATTATTTGGAACGTGGTGCCACGACAGCGAGCGCGAAGTGCCAAAGCTCATTAAGTTGCTAGATGAATCTAAAGTTACACTTGCAAGCATTGACTATGTGGCAGTAGGTTACAACAAGCAAGACGATGCAGGCATTGCACAGGCTCACGACTTACAATACACACCAACGTTTATTGTTAAACAAAATGGCAAAGAGTTGGTACGCGTAATTGAAAAGCCAACGGGTACGTTAGCGCAAGACTTAACTCAGGGTTTGTAAGGTCTATTCTTATGTTATGGCAATTCAATTAAAAGGATGTATAAAGGTTGGTTTTCTGTGATTTGTTGCTAATTATAGCCTGTCATTTAACGTCAATTAAGTAAGCGTTTTGTGAGCATCAACCCGCGATTTTATTTATAATTAATATGGATATTTATGAAGTGCAAAAAGTGTAAATCAGGAATTACCTCCCCAATTGTTAAAACGACAAATATTAACGGGACTCCAATCGCGTCATCATCTTGCCCAGTCTGCGGTGAAAATTTAGATGGTTCAAAAAGATATTGGGTTTTATTAATTATTTTACTTATCGGCATTGGTGTAGCATCAAGGTATTTTTCTTAACCTTGGTTATATTACCCACACATGTGAATGAGCAAGACTTTGGTTTTGATTATTAGTCTTTTATTTTATCCGACTGATTTAGTCTTTTACTTTAAAGTTATGTGACTTATGAAATTAATGCGAACTGAAAAAGTTCAATTGTGGTTTATGATAAATGCCAACAAATTGTATGTAGCTGCAGCTGTTTTTGGTGCTATTTTTGTGTTGATTTGGGGGGATGCTTCTCAATGGAAATACGAGGAAGATAAAAATCACTTCAGCACCTTTTTTTCATCCATTGATAGCCGAATTAGTTTTGTAAGGCATGGTTATTCAGGTACCAGTTTAAGAGTTGTTGTGAATTTTGATGCCGAAGGGCTCACTCTGGATGAAATCAAAAATATAACTCCAAAATATAAACATTTGATTCTTGAGCGCATTTGCAATGATTTAGAGAGTTTGAAAGTTTTAGAAGACGGCTACTATTTTGATGTGGATTTTAGGGATACCAGCTCTGAACACATGTTTAAAAATTATTTTAATTTAATAGTAAAGCATGAAAGGTGTATCACGTAACACAAGTGAGTTTTAACTTAGCTAATAGGCATTAGAAAGACTAAAGGGCTCAAATTTTGACTTCAAAGATTAAACTTTATGTAAGTTTGCTACTGGTGCCTTACTACTTACAGATTGCGAGCATTATTCACTAAACAGGCTTTTTTCGAACGCTTGCGCAGCGTGTGAAGACGGTCTGTCTTTATAATGCAGTTGATAAAGTGGCCGAGAGAGTTGCTCGTTATTTTTTTGGCTCAGGCGTGTTAATTTACCTAGCTGCACTAAATCCTCAGTAACTACATTTGGCAATAAAGCCACGCCCATTCCTTGAGCGACAGCCCTTGCTATGGCTTCGTTGCTGCCTAATTGCATACTTTGCTCTGCTTGTACGCCATGTTGGGCTAATAACTTTACCGACATTTCTAAAGTACCTGAGCCCGGCTCGCGCAGTAGCCAAAATTGATTGTTTAACCATGTTTTTAGGTCTTTCGTGGGCTTAAAGTTGCTCGGTATAACAACACTCATTAAATCGTTTTGCCAGTGCTTACTTATTATATGCGGCTCGGTTGGTGTGCCTTCAACCAGTGCTAAATCGATAGTGCATTCAAGTAGGGCGTGCTCAATTTGCGCAGTATTAGCAACTTGTACTTCTACTTTTATATGGGGGTATTGTGCGCAAAAATTGGCTAAATAGGGCGGTAGCCAATAGCTGGCAATGGTTGTACTGGTGCCTATAACGAGTGTGCCGCGCTTAAGCCCTGTGCGTGATTTGATATCTTCAATGGCTGCCTTTTCAATAGCAAAAATGCTACGTGCATGATCATACAAGGCTTGGCCGCCCTCGCTTAAGGTAAGTTTTTTGCCTTTAGATGCACGCTCTATAAGTTGAATATTTAATTGGTGCTCAAGCTCTTTTAGCGCTTTAGATACAGCGGGTTGGCTTATAAAAAGCGCCTCGGCTGCGCCTGAAAAACTACCAAGCTTTGCTACCGTATAAAACACCCGAAGTGCATGCAAGTTCATTATGCCTCTCAAATAACATAACTTTAAGTTATCGAATCATGATTTTAATGTATTGGAGTTATATTTTGCGCTTTCTTAAAATGAAGTCAACAGTTTAACGTTGTTCAATTGAGAGAATATTATGCTTAGCGCTATTAAAGATTTGGGTATTAATACTAAGCAATACGGCGATGCGCGCTGGTGGTTAGGTATGCTGCTGGTGGTTGTTTTGGCGGGAGCATCTGTTGCATTAAGTAAGTTACCCATAATGCAAAGTGCGCAATTTAGCTCTTTAACTATTGGTATAGTGCTTGGCATTATTGTGGGTAACAGTGTGTTTTCGCGTATTGCTACGCAAACCGATATAGGTGTTGATTACGCTAAAAGTATATTGCTTAAAGCGGGGGTTGTGTTGTTTGGGTTTAGAATTACCTTTGCGCAAGTAGCGGGCGTAGGTTGGGAAGGCTTATTAACCGATATTGTTATGCTCAGTGGTACGTTTATATTAGCAATACAGCTTGGCAAACGAGTATTTAAGCTTGATGAGCAAACAGTAATATTAATTGGCGCAGGTAGTTCTATTTGTGGTGCCGCTGCGGTTATGGCAACTGAGCCGGTTATAAAAGCGCAGGCGCATAAAGTATCGGTAGCGGTGGCAACGGTGGTGGTGTTTGGCACGTTAAGCATGTTCGCCTACCCAATTATGTTTGATTACATGGAGCTGAGTGAACACGCTTACGGTATTTTTGTAGGCTCAACTATTCATGAAGTAGCGCAAGTGGTTGCAGCGGGCACTGCTGTAAGCGCCAATGCTGCAGATACCGCCGTTATAGAAAAAATGCTAAGGGTGATGATGCTTGCGCCATTTTTAGTGTGCTTATCGTTTTGGCAAAGTAAAAAGCATGCAAATATAAACGCGCCTGGCGGCGAGCAAAAAGCGGGTATTACAATCCCTTGGTTTGCGGTGTTATTTATTGTGGCAAGTGGTGTACATTCGCTATCAGTTATTCCTCAAGTGGCTACAAGCGCAGTTGTTTGGTTTGATAATATATTCCTCACCATTGCCATGGTCGCACTTGGGCTGCGTACACATGTAGGGGCAATTCGCCAAGCGGGTATTAAACCGCTGTTACTGGCGCTGTGTTTATTTTTGTTTTTAACATTGGGTGGTTACGTTATTAATATAGGCATTGCTGAGCTGTTTTAAACGTTACTTGGTAAAGGTTGATTGGCGGCTTAAATTGGCCAATCAACTTCATTTAAGTTATCGAGTTGTGTATTTGCATTTTTATTACCTTGCCATTTATTAGTGTAAACAGTGTGCGGGTCAAACTGTAATGTTTGTTTTTCAATATTAAAGTGCCTACCACCACGCGGATCTACGCCTACACCTGCTATATATTGCCAATTACCCCAATTAGCGGCTACATCGTAATCAATCAATTGTTGTTCAAAATATGCTGCGCCATAGCGCCAATCAAGGCCAAGCTCGTTGACTAAGCAGCTGGCTGCAATTTGCCTTGCTCTATTTGATATATAACCCGTAGCGTTAAGCTCATTCATAATGGCATTGACTAATGGGTAGGGTGTTGAGCCATTACACCACGTAGCAAAGCGGTTTGGCATAAATGTAGTAAGGGGTTTTGTTTGCTTTTGGCCTTTAAAGCTAAACAGGCTTTTACCTGCCTTAAGTGCATGCCATTTAAAATACTCTCGCCATAGCAATTCAAATTTAATCCAGTAAGTAGACTCGTTTGTTATTTGACTATGTTCGTACGCCTCAACTGCTTTATAAACTTGCCGCGCACTTACACACCCAAAAGCAAGCCAGGTACTAAATTTTGTGGTGTTATTAAAGCCATCAAGCTCGTTTCGAGTTATTTTATAAGTACTTGGTAGTAAACCTGAAAAGTATTGCTTTAAATGTGTTTGCGCACTTTTAAACCCGCCATGCATTACGCCATTATTTGCTATACGCTCTAAAGGTTTTTTAGCGCACAAGGTTATTGGCTGAGGGAGCAAACCGTTTGGTAATGTTGAAAGTGAAATGGGGCTAGTGGCGGCCTCTACCTTTTTACGAAACGGGGTAAAGTGTTTAGGTAATTCGCTTAAATCAAACGGTAGGTCACTTTGTTTAAAGAGCGTGTCTTGCTGCGACCCTGCAAATTTAGTATTAGGGCAATGTGCTTTGAGTAAGTTTATTTGGCGTTGCTCGTACAGGCCAAATTGCTCGCTGTATACAACTTCGTCAATATTTTGCTCATTAATACGCGCTTTCAAAAGCGATACAGGTTCGCCTTCAAGTACATGCAGTGTTTGCCCGCGCTCAATAAGTGCTTGTTGGAGTTCATACAAGCTTTGCATTAAAAACTGCTGTTTATGCACGCCATACGGCTTTTGTTGATAGTTATTATTTTTAAACCAGTGCGGGTTTATAACAAATACAATATCGAGCGCGCATTGCTCAGTAGCAAGTTCGCTTAAAATAGGGTTGTCATCTATTCGTAAATCGTTTTGTAGCCAATATAAAATGCGTTTGCTCATAGGTTTGCTCAGGTTTTTGTAATCATTAGCTTTACGAAGCAAAAGCGGGTAGAGATTAGTTTTGAGGTGTTTAAGAGGGTTTTAAAAAGAGGCGGCAAATAATACCGCCTCCTTGAATGTTAAATAGCCGATTTTTGTTTTGCTATCCAATCGTTTATTACGTCTTCTAATACTTCCATAGGCAGCGAGCCTTGACCGATTACGGTGTCGTGAAAGCTGCGAATATCGAACTTAGCACCTAGTTCTTTTTCCGCTTTTGCACGCAGTTCGCGTATTTTTATTTCGCCCATTTTGTACGAAAGCGCTTGGCCTGGCCATGATATATAACGATCTATTTGATCCTCCACCGCACTTTGTGGCAAAGCAGTGTGATCTGCCAAGTAGTCAATAGCCTTTTGGCGGCTCCAACCAAAGGCATGAATGCCGGTATCAACAACAAGTCTTACTGCACGCCACATTTCGTAGCCTAAACGACCAAAGTCGCTGTACGGGCTTTGATAAAAGTCGGCTTCTTTACCTAAGCGCTCTGTGTATAGTGCCCAACCTTCGCCAAATGCAGAGTGGCTAAGTGTGCGTCTAAATTCGGGTACATTTAACTCCATAGCAATAGCGTTTTGTAAATGATGCCCTGGTATTGCCTCATGTAAGCTAAGTGCTTCTAAATTATATAAAGGCTGTAGTTTAGGTGTTGAGGCTAAAAAATAAGTGCCAGGGGAGCGGTTATCAGCAGGTGGCATATAAAACGCGCCACGACTCGCTGAGCCTTTAATAGCAAAGGTATTACGCGGTAAATGATTAAAGTAGGTTGGCAATTTGCCATACATTTTTTGCGTTATAAAAGCGGTTTTTTCTAGCAGGTCTTGCGCGTCTGTTGCGTAAAATTGCTTATCGGTCGCTAAAAATTCTAAAAAATCGCTGTATGTGCCATCAAAACCTACTTTATCAATAATGTTTTGCATTTGCGCTTTAATACGCGCAACTTCTTTAAGGCCTAGTTCGTGTATTTGCTTTGGTGTGGCATTGGTTGTGGTGTAGTAATTAACTGTGTATTTGTAGTAATCAAGCCCGCCTTTAACGCTTGCAATACCCGGCTGTGCTCTACAGTTAGGCATGTAATCGTTTTCAAAAAAGTCGTAAAAATGCTGATAAGCAGGGACTACTTTTGAGCTGATTAAGGCCTTTGCTTTATTTTGGTATGTGGCTTTTTGCTCTGCTGTAAACGTGTTTGGTATACGTGTAAAGGGCTCGTAAAGGGCACTGTTTTCAGGTTGTTTAACAATATGCGCGCTAATGCTTTGGCTGTAATTTTCAAAGGTTTTGCAGTAATGAGTAAAGCCTGTTTTTATACCTTCTTTCATTAAATCAATATTTTGCTGATTAAATCGAGGGTAGTCGGCAAGGCTGATTAAAAATGCGTTGTAATCGTCGGGTGTTAAAAATGCCATGTTAGCGGGGGCTTCGGCAAAATAAGTATGCCAGCCACTTAAAAAATTAACCGGAAAATACTTATCTTGATAAAGGTAGCTTTGCTGCTCTGTTTCTCGCTCATATTTAAATAAGCGGTAGTTCATTAGCTGCTCGTTGTTGAGCGTTTTTGGGTCAATGCTGGCTAAGCTTTTTAGTACGCTGTTGTTATAAGCTTGGCGCTTTGCAATGGCTTGCTCGCTCCAATTTGGCAATGTACCGTTTGGCTTCCAGCCATCTGGATCGGTACGAAAAAATATTTTTTCAGCTTTAGCGTTTTGCCAGTGGTTATCAATAATGGTTTTTAAATCAGTGTTACTGTCGGCTAAGCTTGGTAGCGATGCAACCGCTAAGCATATAGCTAGAATACTTTTTTTAAACATAGTCATCCGTTATTGGCGAGTTTGTTATTATTTATCGCGCTTTTTTATTTTAATTTGTGCTCAATATAGTACCAAGTTAACTTAATCAATGCGCTTACTTTTATAACTAGTACCTTTTGGTTTTACTTTTTGATTGAACAAATTTCACTGCGTAACTGATTGGCGTACTAGTTTATTGTTTTATCAGCGTTTAGAATGACTAAAACTTATTATAAAAAATGACCGTCATGTTTAATAAAGTAATTACCTTAATTGATGAAGCAAACAACCAAGACCCAAATACTGAGCAGCACAATGGACAAAGCTTTCCAAAAGAAAGTTTATACGCCTTGCGCATGAGCGAAATGTTAACTCGTTTTAAACCAGATGCCGATGAACTCATGCAAATTGCAGTGCGTGCACAGCATATTCAGCGTTGGAAGTCGCCACGTAGTGATTTTGAAATGAACAAACAGGGCTATCATCAGTGGCGCAGTGCACTTTATATATTTCATGCTAGCAGCGTGGTTGCGCTTATGAAGCAAGCTGGTTACGGTGAAGCTGAGCAAAACCGAGTGTACGATGCGGTCGCTAAAAAAAATATTAAACGTAACCCAGACAGCCAATTAGTAGAAGATGTAGCAAGCCTTGTATTTATTGAACATTATATGCTTGGGTTTGCCAATGCAAAACCAGATTACAATGAAGAAAAATGGATTGGTATTATTCGCCGTACATGGCAAAAAATGTCAGATGAAGCCCATGAGTTTGTACTTGCAGGTAATATTACATTGCCGGGGCCGCTTGTTGGGCTTATTCATAAAGCACTTGAGTAAAGTAGTGTAAGTTAAGTATTAAAATAAAAAGGATTTTTAGAATGTTATGCCCACGTACAAATACCTCTCTTGAACCTTTACTTGTTGGCGGCATTACTGTTTTTACGTCAGCGCAAGGCGGCGTATTTTTTGATAACAGCCAAATTTTTAAATTTAGCTCGCCAGAGCTAAAGCATGGTCAGGTATTACTTAAGTATTTGAGTAATTATACCGAAGGTGAGGGCGAAGTCTCATCGCGAGTAAATTGCCCTAAATGCCCAAGTATTGTGATGATGCGCCGGTATTTTTCGCCGCTCAAAGTGGTTGAAATAGACGAATGCCCAGGTTGTGCAGGCATATGGCTTGATAGCGGCGAGCTGGCAAAAATACACGAAAACCATTTAACCCCCCGAGAGCGAAAGCTGTTAGCCCACGAAATGGCAACCAATCATGGGTTTATAACTATTAAGCCGCCAAAATCAAAGTATTACCCCAAAGCGCCTAAAAATGTTCAAGACACCACAGTTGAACGGCTGGTGCAATTAGCATTACTTAATTTTCAGTAATAAAAAACGGCGTACTAAAAAGTACGCCGTTTTTCTGTAATAGATTAACGCTTATGCAGTTTATTTATTACGGTTTTCTTTTGCAAAGGCACGTATTTTACGTTTTTGCGAAAGCGTTACTTTATTCGTACGCCCTGCAAATGGGTTATCACCTTCTCTAAATTCAATTTTGATTGGGGTGCCCATAATTTTAAGTGCTTTACGGTAATAGTTCATCAGGTAGCGTTTGTAGCTATCTGGTAAATCGTGAACTTGGTTACCATGAATTACAATACGTGGCGGGTTATAACCACCGGCATGCGCATATTTAAGCTTAACACGACGACCACGAACAAGTGGCGGCTGGTGATCGGCTTGAGCCATGTCCATAATACGGCGAAGCATTGCGGTGCTAATACGCTTAGTTGCTGACTCGTACGCTTCATCAACCGATTCAAACAAATGACCAACACCTGTACCGTGAAGTGCAGATATAAAGTGTAAGCGTGCAAAGTCAATAAAGCCTAAACGGCGATCAAGCTCTGTTTTAATACGATCTTTTACGTAGTCGTCAAGGCCATCCCATTTATTAACGGCAATAACCAGCGAACGACCTGAGTTAAGCGCAAAACCTAATAAGCTTAAGTCTTGATCAGAAATACCATCGCGCGCATCCACAACAAGTAAAACCACGTTACAATCTTCGATTGCTTGTAGTGTTTTAATTACTGAGAACTTTTCAACTACGTCACTTACTTTTTTACGCTTACGAACACCGGCTGTGTCAATTAACACATACTCTTTGTCGTTACGCGTCATTGGAATATAAATAGAATCGCGCGTTGTACCTGGCATATCATATACAATTACACGATCTTCACCCAATATACGGTTTGTAAGTGTTGACTTACCAACGTTAGGGCGACCAATAATAGCAAGCTTTACAGGTTTGTCAGCAAACGCTTGATGATCGGTATCATCACCTTCGCCTTCTTCGTAAAGGTCGATTAGTTCTTCGTCATCACCTGTTACTTCTTCATCTTGAGCAGCTAGTTCAGCAATAAGCGGCTGAAGTGTTTGTTCAAGTAATAGGGTAATACCACGGCCATGTGCAGCTGCAATGTGATGTATTTCACCTAATGATAATTGGTAAAATTCAGCACAGTTTGAATCTGCATCAATGCCGTCGGTTTTATTGGCAACAACAAAGCACTTTTTCTCTTGTTTACGCAAGTGATTAGCAATGGCTTGGTCAGCTACGGTCATACCTACACGAGCATCTACTAAAAACAGAACAATGTCGGCTTCTTCAATGGCTAGCAGAGATTGATCTGCCATTTCGATTTCGATGCCTTCTTCTGAGCCATCAATACCGCCCGTGTCTACCACGATAAATTCATAGCCATCGTAACTAGCTTGGCCATATTTTCTATCTCGTGTTAAACCTGGAAAATCGGC
This sequence comes from Pseudoalteromonas sp. SR43-7, assembly GCF_014163785.1. Classification (NCBI taxonomy): domain Bacteria; kingdom Pseudomonadati; phylum Pseudomonadota; class Gammaproteobacteria; order Alteromonadales; family Pseudoalteromonadaceae; genus Pseudoalteromonas; species Pseudoalteromonas sp. SR43-7. The sequence continues at coordinate 23,981 of NZ_JACJDY010000033.1, forward strand.
TACGAGTGCATCACGAGTACGTGTTAAACGGTTAAATAATGTGGACTTGCCCACATTGGGTCGCCCAACTAGAGCGATCACGGGAAGCATAAACTACCTCTTTAAAAAACAACAAAAGGCTTCGCAGTGCGAAGCCTTAAAAAAACCATATGACTATTAGTAACTTAGTTTGGTATTTTTACCATACTAACTTCACCATCACGGGTGTATAAAATTAGCTTATCGTCGGCAACAACTGGCTCAACAAAAAAGCCTGAGCTGTCAAAGTCTTCTCGAGATACTAGCTCGCCAGTTTCTTTATTTAGCCAATGTAGGTTACCTTCTTGGTCGCCTAAAGCTAAGTGGCTACCTGCAACTGCAGGGCCTGTTAGGTACCAACCACGTAGAGCGGGTTGGCTCCAACGTTCAATACCTGAATTTTTATCTAATGCGTAAATAACACCATCGCTATCTACTAAATAAATTGTTTGTGCATCCATCGCAATTTCGCGGTAGCTGCTGTACTCACGTTTCCACACTACGTTGCCAGAGCGAATATCTACAGCAGCTAAGTTGCCGTTATAAGCTATAGCGTAAGCGTATGGACCGCTAATAAGTGGTTGAGTGTCTACGTCAACTAGGCGTTCAAATTCTGATGCGCCTTTAGCAACCGCAATTTCTGCGCTCCATGCTGAGTAACCACTGTCTGAAATTAAAACGCTTAGCTTGCCTGTTTCAAGGCCTACTAATACACCACCGTTAGCAACAGTTGGCGAGCTTTGTCCGCGTAATGTTAGTGGTGGAACTTCTTGTTCAAAACTCCAACGTTCTTCGCCCGTATCTGGGTGAAGGGCTAACAATTTACCAGAGCCTAAATTTACAAATATTAAGCCATCGCCTGCTGTCGGTTTAGACAGTGATTCGCCTGGTACATTTTTACGCCAAACTTCTTCACCGGTTTCGCGATCAAGAGCAATAATAAAGCCGTGTTCAGAACCTATATAAATTTTACCATAGGCTTGCAAAATACCACCTGATAATTTTGCATTACCATTGTCAGCCCATGGCCAAAACGATAAATCTTGGCGTACATCGGTTTCCCACTTGGTATCGCCGTTAGTAAGCGAAAGCGCTTCTACTTGGCCTTCGCGGCTAGCAACATATACAGTATCTTTGTAAACAGCTGGTGTTAAACGAGAAAAGTAATGCTCTACGCCATCACCTACAGATTCTTGCCAAACAACGTCAGTTTCAAATTGGTTTACAATTTCAGGAAGTACTAGTTCATCTTCATCATCACTTGATGAACAACCCATCAGTGTTGCCATACATAGGGCAAGGGCTGCTGTTGTAAATTTTTTCATACCTAAAACCTTATGCCGCTGGGCTAGTTACTGCTAGGTCATCTAACTTAATTTGTAATAGTGGGTTACTTGTTAATCCACCCGCATCTATTGCTGCTTGGTATGCAGTACGTGCTTGATCTTTGTTACCTTGCTGTGTGTAAATGTCGCCTTTAAGCTCGGCAACGTTTGCATTGAATGCTTCAGGTAATGGTGCATTTAATGTAGTTAATGCATCGTCATAGTTAGTTTGTGCAATTTGAATTCGCGCTAAACGTGTAATCGCAATTGCTTTTAATTCTGTATTTTCAGTATTAGACACTATCCAGCTTAGCTTTTCGCTTGCTACGTCTAATTTTTTTGCTTCTACAGCGTCTTTTGCAGCAACAAATGCAGCAAGTGTTGCGTAGTTTGTATCTTTATTTTCGCTAATAAACGCATCAGCTGAAGATAATACATCATCACTTTCAACAAGCGCTGTATATGAATCTGATGCTTTTTCAGCGGTAGTAATTTGATTTTGGTTATATGCTTTCCAGCCATATAAGCCACCAAGGCCAACAAGTATGCCTAGTGCAAGTGAAATGCCGTTTTCACGGAAAAAGCGTTTAATGGCTTCTGCTTGTTGTTCTTCTGTTGAATAAATATCCATTCTTACCTCTAATGTTCGCTTAGCCGTTAATAAGCTCAGCTAATAGCGCTTTAGCTTGTTCTAATTCTAATGTGACTTGTTCTTTACGCTCGCGCAAATACTTGATGGTCACAACGCCTTTTTCTAATTCATCTTCACCAATAATCACTGCAACAAGTGCATCGCTTTTATCAGCACGTTTTAATTGTTTTTTAAAGTTGCCGCCGCCCGCATGCACCATAACGCGTAAACCTGGTACGTCTTTACGTAGTTGCGCTGCAATTGCAGGAGCTTGAATGCTTGCTTTGTCGCCCATTGCTGCTAAATATACATCAGCATTACGACGAATGTCACCTACACTCTCAAGCGCTTGTAGTAATAACACTAAGCGCTCTAGACCCATTGCAAAACCAACTGCTGGCGTTGCTTTGCCGCCAAGTTGTTCTACTAAGCCGTCGTAACGACCACCAGCACATACAGTGCCTTGTGCGCCTAAGCTGTCGGTTACCCATTCAAATACGGTGCGGTTGTAGTAGTCTAAACCACGTACTAACTTTTCATTAACCGTATATGAGACGCCAGCAGCGTCTAAACGTTCACATAAATTTTCAAAATGTTCTTTTGATTCAGCGTCTAAGTTTTCAGATAGTTTAGGCGCATCAGTTAAAATTGCTTGTACGTCTGGGTTTTTGCTATCAAGTACGCGTAGTGGGTTTGAATACATACGTCGTTTTGAGTCTTCATCAAGCACATCAATGTGTTGCTCAAGGTAGGCTACTAACGCATCACGGTAATCTGCACGCGCTTCGTTAGACCCTAATGAATTTAGCTCTAGACGAACGTGCTCTGTAATACCAAAGGCTTCCCATAGTTGCGCTGTTAATAAAATAACTTCTGCGTCTATGTCGGCTGTGGCAATACCAAATGTTTCTAAACCAAATTGGTGAAACTGACGGTAACGACCTTTTTGCGGACGCTCGTGACGAAACATTGGACCCATGTACCAAAGGCGTTGTTCTTGGTTATATAGTAAGCCATTTTGGTTGCCAGCACGTACGCATACTGCGGTGCCTTCTGGGCGAAGTGTTAATAAGTCGCCATTGCGATCGGCAAAGGTGTACATTTCTTTTTCTACTATATCGGTAACTTCACCAATAGAGCGTTTAAATAAGTCGGTTGATTCTACAATAGGAAAACGAATTTCTTGATAACCGAACGATGCTACTGTCTCGCGTAAAATGCTTTCTACTTTCTGCCAAACTTGTGTATCGCCTGGCAGACAATCGTTCATACCGCGAACTGCCTGAATTTGTTTTGCCACTGATAAATCCTAAATGCTGTTTATGTGTAATAAAAAATGCTTACACAACAAGAATGCTAAAAATTGACCCGCTATTATAGCGTTCTGGTCATAAAGGTAAACGCCAAACACCGCTGTTTGGCGCTTTATACGGTATTTATTCGACTATTTTAATATCGATAGGTGTTTGCTGCTCTTTTTGAGCAATAAAGTCGCGCACGTAGCCTTCGAGCTGGTCAACAATGTTGTTGTTGTCAATACGCGCTTTTTGGCGCTCACCATTAATGTATAAACCTGAGCGACGGTTTGCACCGGCAAGGCCTATATCACTAACGAGTGCTTCACCTGGGCCGTTTACAACACAGCCAATTACCGAAACCGATACAGGCTCAATAATATCTTCAAGGCGCTCTTCTAGCTGGTTCATGGTGCTTACTACATCAAATTCTTGACGAGAACAGCTAGGGCAGGCAATAAAATTAATACCGCGCGAACGTATGCGCAGCGATTTTAAAATATCAAAACCTACTTTAATTTCTTGAACAGGGTCAGCTGCAAGCGACACTCGCAGTGTATCGCCAATACCTTCGGCAAGTAGCATACCTAAACCTACGGCTGATTTAACCGAGCCTGAGCGCATGCCGCCCGCTTCGGTAATACCTAAATGCAGTGGTTGGTCTATTTCTTTAGCGAGCAAGCGATAGGCGCCTACCGCTAAAAATACGTCTGATGCTTTTACCGATATTTTAAATTGGTCAAAATCAAGGCGGCGTAATATATCTACATGGCGCATTGCTGATTCTAATAAGGCTTCAGGTGTAGGCTCGCCGTATTTTTCTTGTAAATCGCGCTCAAGTGAGCCGCCATTTACACCAATACGAATAGGAATGTTATGCTCGCGAGCCGAATCGACCACAGCTCTTATACGCTCTTCACTACCTATATTACCTGGGTTTATGCGCAGACAATCTACGCCGTACTTTGCCACTTTTAAGGCTATACGGTAATCAAAGTGAATATCGGCTACTAGCGGAATAGTCACTTGTTCTTTAATACTTTTAAACGCTTCAGCTGCGTCCATAGTCGGTACTGATACACGCACTATGTCGGCACCGGCATCTTGTATTGCCTGAATTTGTGCAACGGTTGCATCAACATCCATGGTGTCGGTGTTGGTCATTGATTGCACAGCAATAGGGGCGCCGTCACCAATAGGGACGTTACCTACATTGATACGGGTGGATTTTCTGCGTTTAATTGGGGATTCTGAAAACATAGCGACTACTCTGCTAGTGGTAATGTAAATTTGGCTAAACGGTTTTTAGGAAATGCAGAAACATCTACAGGTTCGCCGTTTAAAGTAATGTCTACAGCGTCATGCTTACCAAGCACAACTGAAAAAGGAGGCGTTCCGCTTACGGTCATAATGTAGCCTGCTTTTTTAACGCCGAATGCTATTTTTTCGCCTTCGCCATCGTAAATTTCAACCCAACTTTCGCCGTTAAAGTTCATAACAATTGTACTGCTAGCATCTTCTTGGCTTTCGTTGTTAGATGTAATAGGAGCCGTTTCTGTAACAGCTTCTGAGCTTGTTGATGTTTCAAGCGTATCTTTTGATTCTAATAGTGATTCGTCGTTAATTTCGGCTTGTTGCTGTTGCTGTAAAATACTGGGTTGAGCTGCTTGTCGTTCACTCATTATTGAGTTGGCAACGTTTATTTTACTGGTTTGCTCTTCAATGGGGGTGGCGTTTTGCCAAAACCATAAAGCAGATGAGCCAATGACAATTGCTAAAATTAAATAACTAAAAAACATTAAACGGCTGTCGCTTGCTTCTTTTTCTGTTCGGCGCGAAAAGCTTTGCATATTAGCGGGCTTGGTCGGCTCTGGTGGAGCCGGCATCATTGCTAATATAGGTGCGCTATCGACTTTTAATTCACGGCAATAATTTTTTATATAGCCTTTAACAAAAGTGATAGGGCCTAGTAACGCAAATTCATCATTTTCAAGGCGTTTAATTTGAAGTTCAGATAGCTTTAACGGTGCAGCGATAGTTGCGATGCTAACGTTTGCTTGCTCTCTATGATTTTTTAGTATTTGGCCTACAGTTGGCTGTTCGCTCTGTGTTTGCGTATTTTCTTCATTCATAATGTGTATGAGTCTGGATCCACTAGTAAAAGTCTGTGCCCTGGTTTTAATGCTATATCAGGACTTAATTTATTCCATCGCATTAATTCATCAATTAATACATGCCGCTGGGTAGCTATATCGTAAAGGGAATCACCAGCTTTAATTTCGTAATAAATATTAGGATCGTTTAGGTATATTTTACTTCCATTCATTACCCGATCCGACTCTTTTAAACCATTCCATTGCAGGAGTTTTTGTAGTTTAACATTGTATCGCACCGAAATGCTAAATAGGTTTTCGCCAACAGCAATTACATGAAATGGCACGCGTAAAGGCGATACTTTAGGATTAAGCATTGGAAGCTCTGTTTTTTGCACTGCTTCGTAGCTTTTAAATTCAATATCAGCATTATTTTGATAGTTGCTGTTTTCAAAAACGCTTGTGTTTTTAGTCGCTTCGTAGAATACCACGTCGCTACTATTTTTTTGATTTGTAACTGCAGGTGCAGAGTTGCTGTAGTTACTAGTTTGCTGCGAATTAAACTGGCCTGTTTTAGGTGCGCCAAACGAGATTATTGTTACCTCGTCATCGGCTTTAGCCGGTTTTTTTGTCGCTATAACTTCTTTTTTAGGTTCTAAAACGGGTTGCGCTTTTTCAGGCGCTGCTACTATAGAATCTGCTGAGTCATGCTCAGTAGTAAGTGCAAGCATAACAGCCGAAGTATCGGTAGGGTTGCTAGGCGCGACTACAGTAGTTTCTTCTTTTTGGGTTGTTACTTGTTTTGCTATTACGGTTGCTTCGTCGGCTTGCGTACTGAGCGTATTTGGCAATGCTTGAGCTTGCTCTTCTCTTGCTATAACTGGATTTACATCTTGGTTATTTGCTGTTGCGAGCTTTTTATCTGTTTTTTGCTCGTTGTTTGTTACCAAGCTTGTTGAACCGTCCTCTGACGAACGCTTCTTTCTTATAACTTTTATTTTTGGTTTTGAACTAACGTGCGCGCCGCTTGCGTCATTTTTTAGTTCTTTTAACTGCGCTTTACGGTATTTTTCTCGCAGTATTTCAAACTCATTAAAACGTGTTCTTTTCTCTTTTAACGCATAGGCTTCGTTGCTGGTAGAGTAAGTTTGCAAAATAGTGTTTGAAATTTTTTCAGCTTCTTCAATTCTGCCCATTCGGTTTTTTACAAGATAGCTAAGCATTAATGCACGAGAAGATACTCGACCCGTACTTTCATAGCGTTTTAAAAGTTCACTGGCTTTGTATAAGTCACTTTTTGCGTAATACAGTGCGGCTAAGCTAATTAATGTAGATGTACGCTGAGAGCTGTGATTAAGTGCCTGTTGAAAGTAGCTTTCTGCATTTTCAAAGTCATCAAATTCAATAGCACACAAGGCTAAATTTTCGTAGCTTTCGGCAACACGAATATAACTTGGTACTTCAATGGCTTTTAAAAATTGATCAGTTGCACGATCGTATTCATCAATACCACATAAAAACACACCGTAGTTATTGAGGGTGTTAGGATCGTCTGGCTTGATTTCAAGTGCTTTTTGGTAGGCTTTATCTGCTAGCGGGTTTTCGCCCACTTGTTGGTAGTAATAAGCAAGAGAGTAGTGTACTTCAGGTAGGTCAGGAGCAAATGCTGCTGCACGTTCTAAATTGTATTTGGCTTGAGAATTATTACCCGTTTTTAAATACTGTAGGGCTAAAGCAATTCGTGTTCGTGCTGCGCCAGTATTATTAACTTTATTTTCGACGACGGGTTTATTACTGCCGTTATAACTACTTTCGCTCACACAGCCACTTAGGGCAAGTGTTGATAGTGTTATAGCAAGTATAGATCGCATTACCTTATCTCTTTATTTTTAGTCCATGTCGCCTATCTTACCTAAAAGCTTTACTCTTGCATCATTTATTTAAAAATAAACAACTTAACAGCCTTATATGGTTTATTCATATAAGGCTGTTACAGATTATGCTTGGTGGATATTAACGGCAATCGCGTTATCGTCACGGATTTTCTTTTTAGCTAAACGTTTAGTACGATCAACTACGTCACCGACTAACTGACCGCAAGCGGCGTCAATATCATCACCGCGAGTACGGCGCACAATACAGGTTACACCTGCAGCTTGTAGTACTTTTGAAAAGCGGTCGATACGGCTATTACTTGAGCGTGTATACTCGTTACCCGGGAACGGGTTAAACGGAATAAGGTTTACCTTAGACGGTGTGCCTTTTAACGTTTGTACTAATGCATGCGCTTGGTCAGTGCTGTCGTTAATGCCATTAAGCATAACGTATTCAACAGTTACGTCTTTATTAGCTTTTGAACCGTCGATATAACGACGACACGCCGCTAAAAACTCTTCAATAGGGTACTTTTTATTAACAGGTACTAAAATATCACGCAGTGCGTTATCTGGTGCGTGAAGTGATATAGCCAGTGCTACGTCAATTTTTTCTTTTAGTAAATCAAGAGCAGGTACAACGCCTGAAGTACTTAATGTTACGCGGCGCTTAGATAAACCAAAGCCCCAATCGTCCATCATTAGTTCCATTGCTGGCACTACGTTTTTAAGATTAAGTAAAGGCTCGCCCATACCCATCATTACAACATTAGTCACTGGGCGCTTTTCGCTATGACCATCAAGGCCTATATCTTTAGCTACACGCCAAACTTGGCCAATAATTTCAGATACTTTTAAGTTACGGTTAAAGCCTTGTTGAGCAGTAGAACAAAAAGTACATTCAAGCGCACAACCCACTTGTGATGATACACATAACGTAGCGCGCTCTTTTTCAGGGATCCAAACGGCTTCTACTTCTTGGCCGCCTTCAAGAATAAGCGCGTACTTAATAGTGCCGTCGCTTGCTTGTTGGCGAACTGTTATTTCTGGCGCTACAATTTCGCACTCAGCTTTAAGCTTTTCTTTAAGCTTTTTATTTACGTTAGTCATTTCGTCGAAGTTATCTACGCCAAAATGATAAATCCATTTCATCACCTGGTCACTACGAAACGGCTTTTCACCGAACGATGCAAATAGCTCGCGCATTGCATCTCGGTTTAAATCTAATAAGTTAATCTTTTTTTGCTCGGTCATGAAACAACCTCAATCGGTGACGGTGGAGATAAAAATTTACGAGGACGAATTGTACACAATTCACTCACTTTAATCATTAAGTAAAATATCAAAAAATGCACTTATGGATACTTTGCGTAATGACTAAAAAAGGGCCCGAAAGCCCTTTTCATTTTGTTAACGAATTCGAATTAACGAGTACGTGAACAAAGCTCTTCGTCAGCGAAGAAGTACGCGATTTCGCGAGCAGCAGATTCAACAGCATCAGAACCGTGAACAGCGTTTTCGTCGATGCTATCAGCGTAGTCTGCACGTAAAGTGCCAGCTAGTGCTTCAGCAGGGTTAGTAGCACCCATGATTTCACGGTTTTTAAGAACAGCGTTTTCGCCTTCAAGAACTGTAACCATTACTGGACCAGATGTCATGAAAGATACTAAAGCGCCAAAGAAAGGACGTTCGCTATGTTCTGCGTAGAAACCTTCAGCTTTCTCTTGTGAAAGGTGAACCATTTTAGCTGCAACGATTTTAAGGCCAGCAGTTTCGAAACGGTTGTAGATAGCGCCAATGTGGTTTTTAGCAACTGCATCAGGTTTTACGATTGAGAAAGTACGCTCTAAAGCCATCTTTATGCTCCAATAATTTTAAGTAAAAGTGTGAATATTAACGGGCGCGAATTATACGCGTTTTAAGTGAAAAATCCTAATTTTATTAAAAACCAGTTTGATTGCTGTTTTATGATCTCGATCAAATTTAAATTATTAGCCATATTTATACTGCTGCGCTTGTGTTTATGTATTTTTCAATAACACCAATTTCACTGGATTAATGCTTAATTTTTCAATCAAATTGGTAAAACTCATGCAACTGGTTTAAACCCAGTTCGATGTATGGAGCGCACATGTTACCCGTTATTTCTTCAATGCCTTTTATTCCTGAATTATTATGCCCCGCAGGCAGTTTAAAAAACATGCGCTACGCGTTTGCTTATGGCGCAGATGCGGTTTATGCGGGGCAGCCTCGTTATAGTTTGCGTGTGCGCAATAATGAATTTGACCTAGAGACCCTGCAAATAGGTATTAGTGAAGCGCATGCGCAAAATAAAAAGTTTTATGTGGTGTCTAATATTGCGCCGCATAACGCTAAAGTTAAATCGTATTTACGTGATATAGAGCCAGTTATTGCGATGAAGCCCGATGCGCTGATTATGTCAGACCCTGGTTTAATTATGCTAGTTCGTGAAAAATGGCCTGCGATGCCAATCCACTTATCAGTACAGGCAAATGCGGTAAATTACGCGAGTGTACAATTTTGGGCAAAGCAGGGGATCGAACGGGTTATTTTATCAAGAGAGCTGTCGCTCGAAGAAATAACCGAAATACGCACACTCTGCCCAGACACCGAACTTGAAGTATTTGTTCATGGCGCACTGTGTATGGCGTATTCGGGGCGTTGTTTGCTCTCTGGTTACATAAATAAGCGCGATCCAAATCAAGGCACATGTACTAATGCATGTCGCTGGGATTACGATGTAAAACCTGGTGTTGAGAACGAAACTGGCGAAATGGTACATAAAATTGACCCCAAACAGGTGATTCCTACATTGGGTGAAGGCGCGCCAAGCAACGATGTATTTATTCTAGAGGAACAAGGTCGCCCTGGTGAGTATATGCCTGCGTTTGAGGATGAACACGGCACGTATATTATGAATTCCAAAGATTTACGCGCTGTGCAATACGTAGAGCAGTTAACAAAAATGGGGGTACATAGTTTAAAAATAGAAGGGCGTACTAAGTCATTTTATTATGTGGCGCGCACTGCACAAGCTTATCGTAAAGCAATAGATGATGCCGCTGTGGGTAAACCATTTGATACTAGCTTATTTAAAACATTAGAAAACTTGGCGCATCGTGGTTATACCGAAGGCTTTTTAAAACGCCATGCCCACCAAGATTATCAAAACTATGAATACGGTCACTCTGTATCAACTAAGCAGCAATTTGTGGGTGAAGTACTTGGGCGCTGCGAAAATGGATTAGTTGAAATAGACGTTAAAAATAAATTTTGTACTGGTCACTCTTTAGAGCTTATGACACCACAAGGTAACATTACTTTTACGCTTGAATATATGGAAAACAAAAGAGGCAAAAGTATTAGCGATGCGAAAGGCTCTGGGCATATTGTAAAAATTCCGCTAGATGAGGGTATTAATTTAGAGTGTGCAATATTAATGCGTAATTTAGATGCGCACCAAGATACCCGTAATCCATTCAAAGAGGTCAGTTAGGATCCACTCTAATAACTGCTCAAAGCTATTTTATTAAATAGAGTGACGCTGAGCAGTTATATCTTCATCTGCTATTTTTTAAATACCATTTATGGAATTTATCTTATCATTAATGCTTATTTATAAAATTTTAAAAGCGAATATAATGGATATTCGTACTTAACACGTGTTGTTAAATCGCTCCTCACTGTTACCCCATTACTTTTTAAAGGAACCATTTTTGTATGTGGATAATTTTTGCATTACTCGCAACCGTTTTTTTTGGTGCTCGAGGAGTGTTGTATCAATGGACGTCGCAGAAAAAGATTAACCGTAACTTACTATTATTCGGCGTATTTTTTGTAGGATTTGTTATTAATGCGCTAGGTACAGTGGTATTTGAACATACATGGTATGGCTGGGCAGACATTACGGTTGGGCTAGCGTTAGGTTTTGGCTCTTTTGCTGCTAATGGATTGTTGCATAAGGGGTTTTCGGTTGGTAAAGCGTCTTTAATTAGTATTTTATCGGGATTAACGCCTTTGTTTGTCCTTTTATTTGCTTTTTTATTGTGGCAGGAGACCTTAACAACAATTCAATTAATTGGCTTTTTCATTATTTTTGGTGGCCTTTATATCATTCGTTATTCAAGCGATATTTCGTTGAACAACCTACAAGGTGCGCAATGGGGATTACTCGCTGCACTTGCCTTTGCATTTAATGATTTAATGGGTAAGCAATCAACACTTCTTGAGGCCGATACGTTTGCAACGCTAACGTCTATGTTTGGTTTTGGTAGTTTTCTTTTTGCTGTTAGTTGGTTAGTAAAGCGTAAAAAAATGCTAGCAGAGCAAGGCACTTCTCAAGGGTATTGGTCTGCGAGTAAAACATTTTCATGCGGGTTACTGATTGGATTAACAAACGTGGCAGGTATGGTGGCAATAATATCGGCTTTTGCAATTGGTAATGCAGGGCTAGTTTCGGCAATTTCAGGGATGAACATTTTAATTATTTTATTGTACTCACGCATCATCCTAAAAGAGTCTTTTACACGCCAAGAAGTGATAGGATTAACAACAGCATTTTTAGGTGTAATTGTACTTAGGCTTAGTTTTTAAACGTTTAAAGCTTTCTTTGTAAAAGCATACATTGCTACTTTTCGTTGAAGTGTTGCAATGTATGCTCTATTAATAGTCGTACCCGATAAGGTACTTGTTTTCTGTCGCAATAAAGCATAGAAAATGGCTGCCCTTCACTTTGCCACTCAGGAAGAATACGTTTAAGCTTTCCGGCTTTAATAAATGGTAATGCTATATAATCAGGGATATAGCTAATGCCTACACCAGACTCAACGGCTTGTTTCATCATTTGAATTTCATCAACTTCTAATAGGACATGCGTGTTTGGATTAAAACTGTATTCTTCACTCGTTTGCTGATTTTTTAACTGCCACGGAACTAACCCAACGCACGTAACTTTTGGGTGTTCTTCTAATTGATCCGGATGAGTGATGAGCATAATTTTGGTGAGCACACAGCAGGTTATGAGTAAGCTTAAGTTCTCTAATAACCCAGTTATCAATGGCTGGGTTTCATACTCTAAACGCGATATCAATCCCTTCTTTTTCAATATCAATAAGATTATTTGAAAAGCGTAAATCTAATTGAATATCGGGATATTGCAGTAAAAATTCACAAAAAATAGCACTTAAAAAGTGTTTACCCATGTAAATGGGTGCAGAGATCCTAATTTTCCCTTTAGGTTGGTCTTTCTCATCACAAAGTGCTTGCTCAATACACTCTACTTCGTCAAATAACTTACGATAGCGGTCGTAATATAATTCGCCAGTATGCGTAAGTGTTACCCGATGAGCATCTCGATTTAGTAACGTTAATTGCAGAGCTTGCTCTAATAAACGTATTCTACGGCTTAAAGTTGATAGTGACATACCAAGGTTTATGGATGCTTTTTTAAAGCTACCTAGTTTTACTATGGTGCAAAAGTAACGTAAATCATCAAGAGAATAACTAGCTGCCATTAGAACTACTTTATTATTTAGGAGGTAGACAATATTAACAGCGGCACTTTAAAATTTCATTCGAGATTAAAAGTAGAGAAGACCGAGGTTTTTATTGATAAAGATCAACAAAGAAAAAGCTAATAAAATGCATAATTTAACGCTGTTAATCATATTATTTAAAATACAGCAGTGAATGCTCTATTTTTTCATTGCTTGTTTTATATGGACTTTAATGAACGAGGCTTATAAGTGGCTCTACTCATAAATAGTAAATGCATTAACTGCGATATGTGTGACCCAGAATGTCCTAATGAGGCTATTTATATGGGCGCTAAAATATACCAAATAGATGCTAGTAAATGTACTGAGTGTGTAGGGCATTATGATAAACCTACTTGCGTAAGTGTTTGCCCTATTGACTGCATAAAGCCCGATCCGAATAAGCGTGAAACCTTGGACGAACTAGCAGAAAAATTTGTGCGGTTAACCTGAAAATAGCTGGTCAGGTATTTTGCTAAGCCGCTTTTAATTTAAGCTAAAAACACTACTTACATTACTTATTTAGGTTGTAGCTAAGGTCCTCTGCCATCCATTTTTAGTTTCAATCAAATCTTATTACCTTCATTAATTATCAACTATATTGTGTTACCTTAAGGCTTTATAAACTCAAGTATTAATCTAAGTTTTAGATTGCATTCTATAGGAGTCTATTTTGGATATAGGTATTAACGCTATTCAGGCTGTATCTTCAAAACAAGCCATATTTATTAATGATGAGTGCCGAGTATTTGTAATTGGCGATCTTGATGGTGATTTACCGGCCTTAAAAAACGCACTTAATAACGTAAATTTTGACCCTGAAAGAGATACTTTGTTTTGCCTTGGCGATTTTGTTGATCGCGGGGATAAAACATATGACTTATTTACATACTTACAAGCCATTAGGGCATGTATGATATTAGGTAATCATGAGCATTTAATGTTGGAATCATTATTAAGTAATGATAAAGCGGCTTTTAATTTATGGACTGATAATGGTGGTAATTGGCACAAGTCGGTATCAAGTGAAAAGCTCAGTGTCATGTGCGATGAGTTACTAACTAAACCGCTTTCAATAGTACTTGAGTATCGTGGTTATATAATAGGGTTGTCTCATACATTTGCACAATCGTGGGATTGGGAGAATTACCCTGATGATAAATCGCTAATCGTGCAATCTTTATTGTGGGATCGCGAAGTAGTTAAACAAAATAAGGTAGTTAAAAGTCATGGAGTCGACTTTTCAATACATGGACATAACTCAACTAAAGCGCCTTTTTGGGTTGGTAATAGTTATCATATAGATACAAATTATTATGGTGGAAAGCCTACACTCTTAGAGCTTTCAGAGGTTATTGCTACGCTTGATTAACCAAGCGCTATTTAGCAATTGTTACTTCTTTCAAATATCATCCGGCAGTTTTGCTTTTTAAAGTATAAACTGCTGACTACCACATCTAATTATCCCCTTCGTATTTTTGTATACACTTTATGATGATTTATGCACCGTAATTATTTTATTAAGCTATTAAATTCAACAAAGCCTCTCTTAGCTTGTTAATTAAGAGTGGTTTTGATGTGTGGGTTGGATTTTAAGTTTCATTCAATAGGTATTAATACAGTTATATGAGATGTTTATTTAGTTTAATATTGATGGTTAACAAACGGTTAAGTTTGGCTGTGTAGAATTGGCGCAAATTTGCCATTACGTAACATAATTACGTAAAAGGATTAACTATTTGCTTTAGCTTGTGCAAAGCAAGTTTAAATGGAACAGCCTCTCTCATGTTATTAACACGCCATTTTTCTCTCCCTTTTTCAAAACTTTCTAAATCATCACTTTATTTATCTGTACTTTCAGCGCTTGGTTCAGGTTACGCCTATGCAGATCAAGAAGCTCTAAATGCAATAAATAAAAAAGAGATGGAAGTAATAGAAGTGCGCGGAATACGTTCCAGCATGGCCGAAAATTTAGATGTTAAGCGTATGTCTGGCTCAGTAGTTGATGCAATTACCGCTGAAGACATTGGAAAGTTCCCTGATAAAAATGTGGCTGACTCATTGCAACGTGTTCCAGGTGTGGTAATTGAGCGTGATGGCGGGGAAGGTTCATCTGTCAGTATTCGTGGTTTATCGTCAGAACTTACTTTTACACAGCTTAATGGTAATTTTATAGCATCTTCTCCGGGGGAGCCTTCGCGTTCGTTTGATTATGCTTTGTTACCGTCTTCAATGATTGAAAGCGTCGAGGTTTATAAATCGCCAGAGGCACGCTTAGATGAAGGTGGGGTTGGTGGCACTGTATTAATGCACAGCCGAAAACCTTTAAATATGGATGCAAACTCGGGTGTCTTTAATATCGAGAGTACTTACGCTGATGTTACAAAAGAGTACGAACCGCAGTTTACGGGTTTATATTCATGGAAAAATGGCAACGAAAACTTTGGTGTATTAGTTGGCTATACCTATCAGGAACGGACAAACAGAACGCTTTCGGGCGGTACTAATGCTAATGTATGGCGCTATACTGGCACTGGGCAAGCAACAGATATACATGGTAATACAGTTGATAACAATAACGGTTGGGATACTATTAATGATGCAAACGGTAACAGTTACGATGGCGTTTGGTTTCCGCAAGTTGTTCGAGGTTCTGTTCTTAACGAAAAACGTGAGCGCGAAGGGATTCAATTTAGTTCACAGTGGCGACCAACAAATCGTTTAGAGCTTGGCTTTAATTATTTTGGTTTTACACTTGGGCAAGACAGAACAGAATCTGTGATTGATATACCAGAGTGGTCTTTAAATCCTAATTTTTTAACGGATGTAAACCTTGATGAGTCGGGCACTATTGTTACTGGTATGCAATACGATGCAATGGCAAGTGGCGTCGAAAATGATATGCAATTTCCGTGGATGCGTGGCAGCTACGTACGTGAGGAATCTACCTCCGATACCTTTGATTTTAATTTAACCTATGAAGGTGATAATTTTAAAGCGCGCTTTGTAATTGGTAATACACAATCAGAGGGCGGCCCAGAAGAAAGCTGGGAAGCGGCGTATAAAAGTTCTAACGCGGGCGAAAACGCAGCCACTATTCAAAACGCAGCTCAAACGGCTGGCTGGTCGCTCAATCAAAATAATGTGTCACTTAATATCGACCCTAATACATTAGTTAATTTACAAAATGGAGTTGGAGGCGGTCGTGATGCGGGCTCTTCAAACTCAAGCTTTGTACGCAGTAAGCTAGAAGAAGATTACTACCAAGCTGATGTGGATTTTTATGTTGATTGGGGCTTTTTAAAAACAATTAGAACCGGTGTTAAGTACCGCAACTCAATTCTTCACCGTGAAACCGGCAACACCTTCTTTTTAGATCCAAATTTTGATATTGCTGCAGGGGAAGTAAGTGAGCAAGGTATTACCCGTTTTGATAGCTACCAATGGAATGGTGGAATGCCATTAGCTCAAAATGTATTTACTAGTGAGAATAATATTGCAGGTGGTTTTGATATAAACCAAATGCCAAGTATCGACTGGAATAAATACCGCGATATGGTCACTGCTAGTTATGTACCTTATACGCGCATTGAAGATAATTTTGTTTACGATATAGAAGAAAAAATATCGGCTTTTTATATACAAGGTGATTTTGAATTTAGTGAAGTAAGAGGTAATTTGGGTGTGCGTGTTGTGCAAACAAAAACACTTACTTCATCTACTGACTTATATACCTACCAATTAGATCACACAAATGATGAAACAGGTGAGCCAGTAACAGGTGACGCTCGTTTTGTAGAAGACTATCAATTAGTCTCTCAGCAAAATAAAGACACTCAAATATTACCAAGCTTTAATATAGCGTGGGATGCAACTGACGATTTAGTTATTCGTGGGGCAATAGCTAAAGTAATATCTCGTCCTGACTATAGTGATTTAGGTGCGCAGCAGCGCATTACATTTGTATCAGATGAATGGGCAGAAGATAGAGCCGCATTTAACGAGCTTCCTGGTTTTAGCGGTAGTGGCGGAAATAAAAATTTGAAAGCATTTGAATCAATTCAAGCCGATTTATCTATTGAGTATTATTATGGCGAAGGTTCAGCTGTTGGGCTGGCACTTTTTCATAAAAAAGTAGATAACTTTGTTGTGCCACTGGTGATCGACGTAGAGCAAAACTTTGCTGGTAAAAATAATATAGTGGATGCAGGGACTATTAATATAGCCCCTTACAGCACTGTAGGTAATGGCACCGATGCAGTATCAAAAGGCGCGGAAGTATTTATTCAGCATGCCTTTGATAGTGGTTTTGGCTTTTACGCAAATTACACTTATAACAAAACCAATAAAGCAGATGTAACAATTAATGGTGAAGAATTTGGTCAGTCGGCTTTAATAGGTAGTGCAAAGTATCAGTACAACACCTCTGTTTATTATGAAGGAGGTTATTTTAATGTACGTGCTTCTTATAATAAGCGCGGCGAAACAGTACTCGGTTTAAATAGCGGATTAAATGTATACCAAGACCCTTACGAACAAATCGATGTAAATGCATCTGTAAATTTATACGACGGGCTTAGCCTTACCGCAGCGGTTATTAATTTAACTAAATCTGAATCAGTAACGCGTTTAGGAAATGACACCGATGCGCGATTACTCAATACTAGCTACTCAGGTCGTCGTTTTTACGCGGGCTTTAACTATAGCTTTTAGATAAATGACTTAATAGCTGGTCTGTAGACAGTATTTTTTGATAGCGCAGGCCATAACAAACACTTTAATAGGCGTTAAATGTTAATAAAGTGCTAGTTATGTTGTGTTTTTAATGCGTTTAGCTCAAATTCTCAGCGAACAGTGCTTTATTTAAAGTTTTGTCAATAAAACGCTTGCGTAAAAATCTGTTCTCCCTATAATGCGACCCCACTGAGACGGGAAACAGCAACGCATAGCGAGGCACGAACAACTCAGGGTGTTAAGTAAAACTTAGATTGAATCTTTTTAGAAAGTTTAAATTTAAGTATTGACAA
>NZ_JACJDY010000034.1:0-36993 GCF_014163785.1 Pseudoalteromonas sp. SR43-7
TACAATGAATTGAGGCCGCATTTAAGTTTAGGAATGAAAACACCAAACCAAGTGCATAAAAAAGACCAGGAGCAAAAGCTACTGGCCTTCATTTAAAACCGTCAACGTATTTTAGGACGGGACACTTAATTAAAAATTAAGCTTGTTTTGGACTAGAAATAACGTCTACTAAAGTCCAAGATTTATTCTTAGAAATTGGTGCGCATTCACGGATAGTAACTACGTCACCCGCTTTTGCTGTGTTATTTTCGTCATGTACGTGTAACTTAGTCGTACGTTTAATGAATTTCCCATAGATTGGGTGCTTCACATAACGTGCGATAGCGATAGTGAAAGATTTTTCCATCTTGTCGCTGATTACACGGCCTTGAAGAGTACGAATTTTATCGCTCATTATTGACCTGCCTTCTGGTTAATAACTGTTTTTACACGCGCGATATCGCGGCGTACTGTTCTTAGCGTGTGTGTCTGAGCTAACTGACCAG
This sequence comes from Pseudoalteromonas sp. SR43-7, assembly GCF_014163785.1. Classification (NCBI taxonomy): domain Bacteria; kingdom Pseudomonadati; phylum Pseudomonadota; class Gammaproteobacteria; order Alteromonadales; family Pseudoalteromonadaceae; genus Pseudoalteromonas; species Pseudoalteromonas sp. SR43-7. Next base: position 486 of record NZ_JACJDY010000034.1, read on the forward strand.
TGCTAGCTTGCATGCGCATATTAAATTGCTCACGAAGTAGTCCTAGAAGTTCAGCATTAAGCTCTTCTACGCTTTTATCTTTTAGTTCGCTAGCTTTCATCACATTACCGTCCGAGTTACGAAAGTTGTTTTGAATGGCAGTTTACGAGCAGCAAGGTCAAACGCTTCACGAGCAAGCTCTTCTGAAACACCTTCCATTTCGTAAAGTACTTTACCAGGCTGAATTTCAGCAACCCAATATTCAACAGAACCTTTACCTTTACCCATACGAACTTCAAGAGGTTTTTCTGTAATCGGTTTGTCAGGGAAGACACGAATCCAGATTTTACCTTGACGTTTCACGTGACGCGTCATAGCACGACGAGCTGCTTCGATTTGACGAGCAGTCATACGGCCACGGCCAGTTGCTTTCAATCCGAAAGTACCGAAGCTTACTTTGTTACCGTTTTGCGCTAAACCGCGGTTGCGGCCTTTGTGCATTTTACGGAATTTTGTACGTTTTGGCTGTAACATTACTCGCTACCTCTACTTAGCACTTTTCTTGGCTTTCTTTGGTGCGCGTTTAGCTGGCTTCTCTTGCTCTTGTACTAGTGGTAAACCACCAATAACTTCGCCTTTGAAGATCCAAACTTTAACACCAATGATACCATAAGTGGTTAAGGCTTCAGAAGTTGCGTAATCGATATCAGCACGAAGAGTATGTAGAGGTACACGACCTTCACGATACCATTCTGAACGTGCGATTTCAGCGCCGCCAAGACGACCGCTAACTTCAACTTTAATCCCTTTAGAACCGATGCGCATTGCATTTTGTACCGAACGCTTCATAGCGCGACGGAACATAACACGACGTTCTAGTTGAGAGGCAATGCCGTCTGCTACTAGTTGTGCATCTAGTTCTGGTTTACGTACTTCAGAGATATTAATCTGAGCAGGTACACCAGCGATTTTAGTTACCGCTTGACGTAATTTTTCTACGTCTTCGCCTTTTTTACCGATAACAACACCCGGACGAGCCGTGTGAATTGTTACTCGGATTGATTTTGCTGGACGCTCAATAACGATTTTAGACACAGAAGCCGTTTTTAATTCCTTAGTAAGGAATGTACGAACTTTGTGATCGCCAAAAAGCTGTGCAGAGAAATCTTTTGAACTCGCGTACCAGGTAGAAACCCAAGGTTTAGATATACCTAGGCGAATACCAGTAGGATGAACTTTTTGTCCCATTACTTATACTCCTAGCTATCTGAAACCATAACAGTGATATGGCTTGTACGCTTAAGGATGCGATCTGCGCGTCCTTTAGCACGAGGCATAATACGTTTCATTGTAGGACCATCGTCCACAAAGATCGTTGTTATACGAAGCTCATCAATGTCAGCACCTTCGTTATGCTCTGCGTTAGCAATAGCAGACTCAAGTACTTTCTTAACTAATACAGCCGCTTTCTTAGGGCTGTACGCCAGGATTTCTAGTGCGCGATCTACAGGTAACCCGCGGATCTGATCTGCAACTAGACGTGCTTTTTGCGCCGAACCAGAGGCGAATTTATGTTTAGCTAATGCTTGCATTTATCTTCCCCTCTTATCGTTTCTTCGCTTTCTTATCCGCAGCATGGCCACGGTAAGTGCGAGTTGGTGCAAATTCACCTAGTTTGTGACCGATCATTTCGTCAGAAACGAAAACTGGTACGTGCTGGCGACCATTATGGACAGCAATGGTCAATCCGATCATGTTAGGTATGATCATTGAACGACGGCTCCAAGTTTTAATTGGCTTTTTCTCACCGCTTTCCAAAGCTTTCTCTACCTTCTTCAGCAAGTGTAGGTCTATAAAAGGACCCTTCTTGAGAGAGCGTGGCATGGCTATTCCTCAATATTACTTAGTACGACGACGTACTATAAATTTATCCGTACGCTTGTTCTTACGCGTCTTCGCACCTTTAGTCGGTTTACCCCATGGAGACACAGGATGACGACCACCAGATGTACGACCTTCACCACCACCGTGTGGGTGATCTACCGGGTTCATGGCAACACCACGAACTGTCGGACGAATACCACGCCAGCGATTTGCACCTGCTTTACCAAGTGAACGAAGCATATGCTCAGCATTGCCTACTTCACCTAGAGTCGCACGACAATCAGATTCAACTTTACGAACTTCGCCTGAACGAAGACGTAATGTTACATACTGACCATCACGAGCAAGGATTTGAACGTATGCACCAGCAGAACGTGCGATTTGAGCACCTTTACCTGGTTTTAATTCTACGTTGTGAACAGTCGAACCTACAGGCATATTACGCATTGGTAATGCATTACCAGGTTTGATTGGTGCATCAACACCAGACTGGATTGCATCGCCAGCTTTTAAGCCTTTTGGTGCGATAATGTAACGACGCTCACCGTCTGCATATAATACAAGAGCGATGTTTGCGCTACGATTTGGATCGTATTCTAAACGTTCAACAGTGGCTGGAATGCCATCTTTAGTACGTTTAAAATCGATTAAACGGTAATGTTGTTTATGACCACCACCGATATGACGAACCGTAATACGACCATTGTTATTACGACCACCTGATTTAGAGTTTTTCTCTAAAAGTGGTGCGTATGGCTTACCCTTATGTAGATCAGAGTTAACCACTTTAACTAGGTGACGACGGCCCGCAGAAGTAGGCTTACACTTTTGAAGTGCCATAATTCTATCCCCTTATTACTCGGCGCCGCCGACAAAGTCTAGCTCGCTGCCTTCTTTAAGAGTAACGTAAGCTTTTTTCCAGTCGCTACGACGACCGAAACGTGCGCCAGTACGTTTTGTTTTACCCTTAACGTTAAGTGTGCGAACACCCGTTACTTCTACTTCAAAAAGCTTCTCAACTGCTACTTTAATTTCAGCTTTAGTTGCGTCATTTACTACTTTAAAAACAATAGTATTGTTTTCTTCAGCAGCAATTGTGCTTTTTTCAGAGATATGTGGAGCAAGGATCACTTTTAAAAGACGTTCTTCGCGAATCATGCTAGCGCCTCCTCAAGTTGCTTAACAGCAGCGGCTGTAATAAGTACCTTATCGAAAGCAATTAAGCTTACAGGATCGATACCAGCTACATCACGTGTGTCAACCTTATAAAGGTTACGTGCCGATAAGAAAAGATTTTCATCTACTTCTTCAGTCACGATAAGAACATCTTTAAGCTCAAGTTCTTTAAGCTTAGCAACTAGTTCTTTAGTTTTTGGTGCTGCTAGAGCAAAACTTTCAACAACGATTAAACGCTCTTGACGAACTAATTCAGATAAGATGCTTTTAATCGCACCACGGTACATTTTACGGTTTACTTTTTGGCTGTGGTCTTGTGGTTTAGCTGCAAAGCTAACGCCACCTGAACGCCAAATTGGGCTACGGATTGTACCGGCACGTGCACGGCCAGTACCTTTTTGAGCCCATGGTTTTTTACCACCACCGCTTACTTCAGAACGTGTCTTCTGAGCACGAGTACCTTGACGAGCACCTGCTGCGTATGCAACAACTACTTGGTGTACTAATGCTTCGTTAAACTCACGTCCAAAAGTAGCTTCAGAAACTTCAAGACCGCCAGAAGCGTCTTTAATTGCTAATTCCATCACTAAATCTCCAGGACTTATGCTTTAACAGCTGGTTTAACGATAACGTCACCGCCAATAGCTCCAGGTACTGCACCCTTAACTAAAAGCAAATTACGCTCAGCGTCAACGCGAACTAGTTCTAAGTTTTGAGTCGTTACACGCTCAGCACCCATATGACCGGCCATTTTCTTACCTTTAAACACCTTACCAGGTGATTGGTTTTGACCGATTGAACCAGGAGCACGGTGAGATAGAGAGTTACCATGTGTCGCGTCTTGCATGCTGAAATTCCAGCGCTTAACACCACCTTGGAAACCTTTACCTTTAGAAGTACCGGTTACGTCAACCTTGTTGATTTCGTTGAATAATTCAACAGTAAGCTCAGCGCCTACTTCAAAATCGCCTTCACCACCGTTAAGGCGGAATTCCCACAGACCGCGACCCGCTTCAACACCAGCTTTAGCGAAATGACCCGCTTTAGCTTTGTTTACACGACTTGCTTTTTTAGTGCCTGCGGTTACTTGAAGCGCGTTATAACCGTCTGTTGCGTCAGATTTGATCTGAGCAATGCGGTTAGGTGTCGCTTCAATAACTGTCACAGGGATAGATACACCATCTTCAGTGAAGATTCGTGTCATACCCACTTTACGACCGACTAGACCTAATGCCATTTTCCTAAAACCTCTCTAATCTTTCGATTAACCCAGGCTGATTTGAACATCAACACCAGCAGCAAGATCTAAACGCATAAGCGCGTCTACAGTCTTGTCAGTTGGTTCTACGATGTCTATCAGACGTTTATGGGTGCGGATCTCGTACTGATCACGCGCATCTTTATTAACGTGCGGTGAAGTTAGTACAGTAAAACGTTCAAAGCGTGTAGGTAGTGGGATTGGACCACGTACTTGTGCGCCAGTGCGTTTCGCAGTTTCCACGATTTCTGCCGTTGATTGGTCAATCAAACGGTGGTCAAAAGCTTTTAGGCGAATACGAATGCGTTGATTTGACATTCTTAACCTCAATATAAAGAGCATATAAAAGAGCATAAAAAAACGACCGAAACAATCTTAAAACTTAAGATGTCGGCTGTTTGATTATATCTACGTTGAGTTCCAAATCGGAACTCCTGTTTATTAGCTTGAAATCCAAGCTTAATTTATCCTTTCTAATTCCCAGAGGAATTTTGAAAGCCTGCGTATTATAGAGGTATTGGTGATAAATGCAACAACTATTTAGAAACAATGTAATGAATACTAATTTGATTAAATATGCGTCCATACATGTTCAATAGCTATACTTGAACTAATGCTTTTGATGCTAGTCAACAAACAACTAAACATCTTAATTGCGCAAACTAAGGGATTTTTAGATATTATGGTATCCTGTTGCGCTAATTTTGCCCTTAATACTCTCAATATGGTGAGTCGATGCGTATTTTTAATTATTGTTTAAATGTTATGTCTGCTGGATTTAGTCGCTTATTTGTGAAAAGCAAAGTGCTGCCAGAAAATCCTATTAAACAGTATGATCTAAACCCTGAGTACCCTACATTTTACATAGTGCGTTTAAATTCACGTTTTGATTTAGCCGCGCTGGCACATGTTTGTAAAAAGAATGGCCTACCTAGCCCAACAGAAGAGCAAGTGCTAGGGACTCAAAATTTAGACCGTTTTATTGGTATTAAAAATCCTCCACCGTTATTTGGTGATGAAGCAAAACCAACCAATGCTTTAGCCCAAGGCAAGCAAATTATTGAGTACTTAATAAAAAGCGGTCAGCAAAACGTACAAGTGGTGCCTGTTACTATTTTATGGGGGCGCGATCCAGGTAAAGAAAAGCCAGGACTACGTACTTTAATTACACACTCTCTTACTCCAAGCTGGTTTAGAAAGTTTTTTGTGGTGTTATTTTCAGGGCGCGATAACTTTATTCGCTTTAGCCAACCACTCGACTTATCACTTTTAGTCAATGAAAAAGCCGACGTAAGTGAGTTACCTCATAAATTATTACGCGTAGCGCGTGTTCACTTTAAGCGCCAAAAGCTAGCTGCTACAGGCCCTAAAATGCCATCTCGTGAGCAATTGTTTAATTCATTATTAGCGTCACCTACTATAAAAAAAGCAATTCAAGATGAAGCTAACGCTAAAAAAATTAGCCAAACAGAAGCTCGTCAAAATGCACTTAAGCTACTTGATGAAATAGCCGCTAATTACTCTGAAGCAATGATACGTGTGGCCGAAAGGTTTTTAACTTGGTTATGGAATAAGCTTTATAATGGTATTGATATTAAACACGCCGAACAAATTCATGAACTAACAGATAAAGGCCATGAAATAATTTATATGCCTTGTCATCGCAGCCATATGGATTACTTACTGCTTACTTACTCTATTTATCATTTAGGTTTAGTACCTCCGCATATAGCTGCAGGTATAAATCTTAACTTTTTCCCTGCCGGAGGCATATTTAGACGCTCTGGTGCGTTTTTTATTCGTCGCTCGTTTGCAGGTAATAAACTTTATTCTGCCATATTCAAAGAGTATTTAAGCCAACTGTTTATCAAAGGTTACTCTGTTAAGTTTTACACGGAGGGCGGTCGAAGCCGAACTGGACGCTTACTGCCGCCTAAAACAGGCATGCTATCTATGACATTACAAGCAATGCTACGCGGAATAGACAGACCAATATCTATTGTTCCTGTGTACATTGGCTACGAGCACGTCATGGAAATTAACACCTACCTTAAAGAGCTAGATGGTAAAGATAAAAAAGGCGAATCTATATTTGGTATTTTTAAGGCAATCAAAAACCTTAAAAACTACGGTCGTGGTAACTTAAACTTTGGCGATCCAATCTCTATTAACCAATACTTAAACGATAACCAACCTGATTGGCGTGATTCAATACACCCAACTGACGTGCAAAAGCCACAATGGTTAGCACCACAAGTAACTAAACTTGCCGACCAAGTAATGGTTAAAATTAATAATGCAGCGGCGCTTAATGCGGTTAACTTACTAGCGATGATATTGCTGGTTAACGATAAACAAGCATTGAGTAAACCAAAGCTATTAGCTCAGCTTGATTTTTATCTGCGCTTACAGCGTGATGCAAGCTACAGTAACAAAGTAACTACACCAGACGAAACTCCAGAGCAATTACTAACGCATGCATTAAAGCTTAATAAGTTTGAAGTTATCAGTGATGAGTTTGGCGAAATTATTACGATTAGCGATAAAGAAAAAGTACTGTTTAATTACTACCGAAACAATATTTTGCACTTGTTTGCAGTACCAAGCTTAATTGCACTACATCTATTTAAACAACACAGCACTACGATTGCTCAATGCCAACAACTTGTAAAAACATTTTATCCGCTATTTGCTAAAGAATGGTATTTACAACCTCTTGATGAAAACTACATAACACGAATTTTAGCTAATTTTGCCGATCAAAATTTAATTGAGTTTGATGGCGATAACATTCATATAACGAACAGTAACGACTGCTTAGCTAAGCTTGAAATGCTTGGACGAGCACTTAGCTTTACCCTACAACGTTACGCTATTGTGATTGGTTTTATTCAAACAAGTGATGGCATTGAAAAAGCCGAGCTTGAAAGAGAAAGCCAAGTACTCGCACAACGTTTAGGTACACTGCACGGCATAAAAACACCTGAGTTTTTTGACAAAAAAGTACTTGTTAGTTTTATCGAAAACTTACGTGGCGAGTCGTTAATAACAGAGGGTGATAAGGGCTTAGTAGGTAGCACACAACTATGTGAAACCTACGCACACCTTAAAACATTACTGCCAGCACGCGTCTGGCAGTCAATCAGCGATATAGTTCAAGATCAGTGTAACTAGCAATGCATTTACAGAAGGGGTTAGCGTTGACGCATAACCCCTTCTTGCATTGTTGAGGCAACCAAGTTGCCTTGGCGGTCAAAAAACTGCCCCCGTACCAAACCACACCCATTACTCGCACTTGGACTATCAATTGAATACAAAATCCAATCATCCATTCTAAATGGACGATGAAACCACATTGCATGATCAATCGTAGCTACTTGCATATTTGGCTGCATAAACGATACACCATGAGGTTGTAATGCAGTTGGTAAAAACTCAAAATCAGACGCATACGCTAATAAGTAATTATGGATACGCTGATCGTCCGGCATTTCACCATTAGCTTTAAACCAAATATGCTTTACCGGCTCTATAACTTCTGGTTTAAACGGGTTATGAAAAGTAACCGGTCGCATTTCAATTGGCATTTCACGGGTAAACTTATTACGGATAACCTCTGGGATATGCGAAGCGTTATCTTGGTAAAACTCAAGCGATGAACGTAATTCTTCAGGTGCGGGAACATCAGGCATTGTCGCTTGATGCGATAACCCATTTTCTTCACCATGAAATGACGCGGTCATATAAAAAATAGGTTTACCGTACTGAATTGCTTTGACTCGGCGCGTACTAAAGCTCTTACCATCACGAATAGTTTCAACGTCATAAACAATGGGTTTAGCCGGATCGCCTGGGCGTAAAAAGTAAGAATGTAATGAATGAACTATTCGCCCTTCAGGCAGAGTTTCTTTGGCAGCAGAAAGCGCCTGCCCCATTACTTGACCACCAAATACAGCACCAAAGCCTAAATCTTGGCTTTGTCCTCGATATAAACCTTGCTCAATTTCTTCAAGTGTTAACAACGACAATAAATCATCTAATACTTGGCTCATTATTTCTTCCTCATTACCCTAGTATGCAAATGATACTATACAATAGTGGGAAGTAAATATTTGTTAGGAATACTGTTATGGCTTACTGGCTATTTAAAACTGAACCCGATGCGTTTTCATTAGATGACTTAAAAAACGCACCAAAACAAACGACTCTTTGGGAAGGCGTGCGTAATTACCAAGCACGAAATTTTATGCGTGACGGCGTCAAAGTCAGTGATTCAGTCATGATTTATCATTCAAGCTGCAAACACGTGGGCGTAGCCGGCATTGCCGAGGTTACCAAAGAAGCCTACCCAGACCCCACTCAATTTGATTTAAGCAGCGACTATTACGATGCAAAAGCCACCAGCGACAAACCACGTTGGGTTGTTGTTGAGGTTACTTATCAAAGCCATTTAAAAAAATTAATTAGCCTTAAAGATATTAAAGCCAATGACAATATTACTGAAATCGCACTTAAAAAGGGCGGACGACTATCAATAATGCCTGTTACTAAAAATGACTGGGATGAAATAATCAAAATGACGCAGTAATACCCTATCGGTTTGACCTAATTTCATTGAGTTTGATATGATCTATATTGACTTATAGCTGGAGGATTAATGAAATTACTGTATTGGTTAGATGAATGGTTAACTCTCCCGCGCAATGAGCAACAAACTCGATTACCCATGACGGGTAGTGATTTACTCGGCGATGTATTTGTTAAGTATGATTTTGTTGACGTTAATAAACCTCTGCTTTTTACCTTTTCCCCTGCTGGCACTAACGTGCAAGAGCAAGATCTTCACCCTGATTTTGCACCATGGGGTTATCACTTAGCTCAAAAACAAAACGTAAACGTAATCGCTTTTCAGCATTTAGGTAAAAGTAATTGGTTTCGTAATCGTAATTTAATCTTTTTTCTCGAGCAATTATCAACATTACTTACGCCGTTTAATTGTCGACTTGGCTATGGTTTAAGTCGTGGCGGATTTGCTGTTGGCGCTTTTGCTAAACTATTAAAGCTAAATCAGGTGTTGTTCTTCCATCCGGTAAGTACTAAAAATAAAGAATTAGTACCGTGGGATGACCGCCCTAGTACCGATATAGCTCAGCAGTTTGACTGGCAGCAAGATTATCACGATCTAGATTTAGGAGATGCCCAAGGCTATATTATTTACGATCCTACTAATCGTATAGACCGAATGCACGCTAAGCGCTATAAGCAGTTAACTCACTTACGAGTATTTGGTATGGGACATGGCACGCATGCCACATATTTGAATAAGTTTGGATTTTATAAGCAAGTAGCCGTCGATTTTATCCAGCATCAGCAAATTGATATTGCGCAATTTCGTCTGCAAACTAAAACCTTACGCTTTAAAGAGGATTATTACAAAAGCCTTAATAAAGCGAATGTAAACTCAGCTCACCGTCAAACACTATTAAGCAAAGCTCATAATATTTTGATTGATGAAAAAGAAGTTCACGTACAGGAACATCAGGCAAAAATTGATATTCAGCCATTAATAGATGTTGCCCTTAAGCATCAAGATGAGCATCCTAATGATGCCATTCAGTTATTAGAAGTTGCTCAACAACTTGTACCTGACGATCCTTTAATTGAGCATAAAATTAAGCAACTAGAAGAGTAGTTACGCCAATAAAAGCAGCTGTAAAGGCCAACTACTCTATTTAACCTTTTTCTTTTTGTGCCCATACTTGGGCACAATGGTAAAGTACATCATTAAACCTAACCAAGAAAATACAATAATTCCCATTAGCCAGCCATTCTTTTCATGACCCTGTGTACGCTTACTGTTGAGTACAATAACGACAGGTAATATATAAGCACTTAAAACAACAATTAAAAATACAACTTCATTCATTACTTTTCTAGGCTCGGCCAGTCTACTTCACTACTTAATACTCGATCTACCGATATATAGTGCAAAATATCGCCTTCACTTACTTTGTAATCTAATGGTGGATTTAAATCCATATTTTGCGCACTTAAATTATGGGCAACACCTAACAGTATTGCATCATGCTCAAGCTTAAAATGATGAAACAAAGTACCAAACACCATATCTTTGCAGCCGCTTGGTATTTTCAAACTAAATTGTGTATCGCCGTGCAAAGTAGATAGCAGCTCCTCTTGCACACGGCTCGAACCTGGATCTTGCATTGAGCGTACGAGTATCTCAGCTGATTTTGCACTACTACACTCTACATTTTGGCAATGCTCTAACATCATCTCAACTTTGGTTTCATCTAAAAAGTGAGCGCTTATATGGCAATCATCTTTTACTAAGCGACTAATGCGCAGGGCTGTTGTAAATGTCTGATCGTCATCTTGACCATCAATAATCACTTTATCAGCACTACGAATAGCTACCCGCTCTAGTTCAGCTAAATTAGTAAAACTCGTTAAACGTGCAAAATCAACGCTTTCGTTAGCTAAAAAAGGATGATCCATTTGCTCTGTTACCGCGAGTAAAATACGACGGTCAGTACGTTTCGTATCTGCCAAAATGTAATCAATCATCTTTTTTGTACGAGTGTCGTGCCAACCAAAAATAATAATATGGTGGTTACTGTGGGCAAAGTTTTTATCACCAGTCATAGCGCGCCTAATTAAGTAAGTAACAGTTTGTCCTGCTTTTCCTAGCAAAACACCAAATAAAGCTAAACCAAATGGAATTTGTATTAATGCAACCACCCAACGACCAAGATCAGTAGTTGGACTAAAGTCACCATATCCCACTGTTGATGTTGTTACTGTGTAATAGTAAAAAAAGGTAGTAAGCGAGGTTAACGCTTTCTCATTCGCTATAAATAGTAAGCTCCATGTTAATAGCATATGAGTCAAAATAGCTAATGCCACTGCTTGCCAACTCAACTGATCTATATGAGCGCGAACAAGTAACGCTAGCCTTTTAAATATCACCGGCATAATACAAAGTCTTCGTTAGTAAATTATCTATAAACAGTACGTTACTGTAAGCGATGCTTTTAAGCAATGTTTAAGCTTTTAACCGCAAATATTAGACTAAATGCTGTTTGCCAATGGTGATTTTTCATGATTAATTAGCGTTAAAATAATAACCAAAACAGTTGTGCTTATGCTTAATAAAATAGCCCGCCCTTTTACTAAAATTGTAGAGCGTTATCTTCCCGACCCTTTTATATTTGTAATTTTACTTACAATAATTACCCTTGTCAGTGCGAGCTTATTTACAACCGCAACTAATATTGAAGTATTACAAGCGTGGGGAGGTGGGTTTTGGAACTTATTAAGTTTTGCTATGCAAATGCTACTAGTGTTAATTACAGGCTATATGTTGGCAAGTACGCCACCTATAAGTAAGTTATTAGAAAAACTAGCAACATTTTCAAGCACCGCCCCCAAAGCAATTATATTGGTAACGCTTATTTCGCTTTTAGCGAGCTGGATAAATTGGGGATTTGGCTTAGTTATTGGTGCCCTTTTTGCCAAAGCAATTGCTAAACATACTCGTGTTGATTATCGATTATTAGTAGCCAGCGCTTACTCAGGTTTTGTTGTATGGCATGGCGGATTAGCGGGTTCGATTCCTTTAACTATCGCAACCGATGGTCACTTTTCAGAGGCCAGCATTGGTATTATTAGTACAGAGCACACTTTATTTGCGGGCTTTAATATAGCCATATTAGTTGGTTTATTCATTATTATGCCGCTCGTTAATCGCTATATGCTGCCAAGCGAGCAAGAAAGCGTATATATCGACCCAGCTCTTTTACAAGAGACAACACCTAAGCCCACAACAATAACCAGACCTGCCCAACATTTGGAACAAAGTAAACTACTCGGTATGACAATTGGCTTATTAGGTTTGGCATATTTAGGCTATTACTTCTTTATTACTGGCGGAAACTTAAACCTTAATAGCGTTATTGCCGTATTTTTGTTTTTAGCTATTACGCTGCATCAAACACCCCATAATTTACTTAACAGTCTGCAACAAGCAATTCCAAGCGGGGCTGGCATTGTTATTCAATTTCCTTTTTATGCTGGCATTATGGCGGTAATGGTTGATAGCGGATTAGCACAACAGATATCACGTGGCTTTATTGCCGTTGCAGATGCTGATAGCTTGCCATTTTTTAGTTTTATAAGTGCAGGACTCGTTAATATGTTTGTACCCCCTGGCGGCGGCCAATGGGCAGTACAAGCGTCTATTGTTATACCCGCAGCACAAGAGCTAGGTGCCGATATATCTCGCGTTGCAATGGCTGTTGCATGGGGTGATGCGTGGACTAACCTAATTCAACCTTTTTGGGCATTACCCGTATTGGCTATAGCGGGCCTAAAAGCAAAAGATATTATGGGTTTTTGTGTAGTGCAGCTATTTGTAACAGGGGTTTTTATATCGCTGGTATTGAGCTTTTATTAACTGCAAGCATTGTGCAAAGGCGTGCAATATACGCACGCCTTCATTGCTTTAAGCACTCTCACCTTGCTGACCTAAGTCCACTAATTCACCTGCATTTAAATGATAGACTTTGCCAGCCATATTAATAGTTTCTTGGCGATGAGCAATCATAATCCGTGTGATGGGTAAGTGCTGAATTTGTTCACTTATTTTGGCTTCGTTGCCTTTGTCTAAATGACTAGTCGCTTCATCCATAAACAACAAGCAGGGCGATTGATACAACGCTCGCGCTAATAATAGCCGCTGTACCTGCCCGCCCGATAAGTTTGATCCCATATCACCTACTAATGAGTTATAACCCATAGTCATTTTAGTAATATCATCATGAATAGCCGCATGTCGGGCACATTGCTCTATTTTTAAGTAATTGGGCTGTGGGTCAAAAAAGCTGATGTTATCAGTGATTGAGCCAGCTAACAATGTGTCATCCTGCATTACTGCAGCTATTTGTTTGCGATAGTTTTTAAGGCCAAGCTGGGTGATATCTTTACCATCCAGCAGCACTTTACCCGAGGTCGGCTGTAATAACCCCAGCATAATTTTCATTAGCGTAGTTTTACCCGCGCCAGATGGCCCTGTAATCGCAATCGAGTCACCGGTATTCAGCGTTAAATTAACATTATTTAAAATAGGCGCTTGCTCTTCACTGTAACTAAAGCAAATATTCTCAAGGGTAAGCTGACCTTTTGCTTTAACTTCGTCATCACCTGTATATGCCATTTCACCGTCACGATTAGCTTCTTGTTTCGTGAGTGCTATATCTGCAATACGGTCTAAGTGTAAGCGCATCATTTTGAATTGAATAATTTGCTCAATTAAGTTGGCAAAGCGGCTGGTTAACTGGTTTTTATAAGCAATAAACGCCAGTACCATACCAACAGACAAGCTATTGCTCATAACTAGCAATGCAGCAAAGTAAATCACCAATACATTTTCAAGGCCAAATAACAGTTTATTAAATGAATCAAAACTAATGTTTAAACGCCCTAAACGGATTTCACTATTAATGACTTCAGCATAACGGTTTTGCCAAATACCTTGGCGCTGCGATTCATTACCAAACAATTTTATAGTTTGCATACCCCGAATATTTTCTAAAAAGTTCGATTGCTCTTTGGCAGATGATTGAATCATTTCTTCGGTGGCTTGATGTAGTGGACGATACAGCGCTAAACGTACTAAGGTGTAAAGCACAATTGCACCTACAACTATTGCAGTGAGCTTTAGCGAATAAATTAGCATCATAATCAATACGGTAATAGCCATCACGCCATCGACCAGTGTTTCTACAAACCCCGTGGTAATACGCTCACGTATTTGCGCTAATGAGCCAAAGCGCGACACAATATCGCCGACATGGCGCGACTCAAAATAATTCATCGGTAGCCGCAATAAGTGCCGGAGTAAGTTCACACCCATTTGCATATTCAAAAGGCTGGAAAGACGTAAAATTAGCCAACTTCGTACCGCATTAGTCACCACCGAAATAATAGCAATCAGCGCAAAACCCATAGCAAGCACCGTTAATAACGATTCATCAAAACTAATGAGTACTTCATCCACCACCCACTGCATATAATAAGGGGTCATCAAGGCAAACAACTGTAATACAAGTGATAATGCTATCAGTTTTAGTAATCCCGCCTTTAAGCCCTTCATGGTGCTCCAAAGTTGGGTAAACTTCATCTGCGCTTTTTCTTGTTTAGCTTCAAACTTACTCGTTGGCGTGAGCTCTAAACAAATACCGGTAAAGTGCTTACTGAATTCATCACTATTTAAACTGCGTTTACCCACAGCAGGGTCATTAATTGCAAACTTACCTGAAGATCCTTTACCAGAGACTTTGGTCAATACCACAAAATGATTCATATCCCAATGCAATATACACGGCGTTTGCAGTTTATGAACTTCATCAAGCGGGCATTGTAATGCACGACTGGCGAGCCCCAAGTTATCACCCAACTCAATCAGCTGTTGTAAGTTCATCCCCTTTAAATTAGCCGAAAAGCGCTTGCGCATGGCAGGCATATTCAACTGATGGCCGTGATAACACGCCACCATAGCCATAGAAGCAAGGCCGCATTCAGCTATTTCGGATTGGAGAATGAGGGGTATGCTATTTTTCAGGCTAAAGTTTAAATCCAAAACACTATCCTAAGTTAAATCACGAATTGAGCAGCTAATCTATAATGGAAACAACTTCACTATTTGATACATTAAATTAGCTAAAAACACACATAAGATAATAAAAACAATAGTACTAATACTTTTATTCTTTTCAATCTGCTTTTCTAATGCTAAGAATATACAAGTAAATATAAATATCAGATAGTTATCACTTGAATTTTTGATGAAAATGAAAAACACACTCAAAACAAATGTTATTAATGCGATTGATTTCATTTCTGCCTTACTTCTGAAAACATTAGATTAGCATTCCTACAAATATACCCGCAGATAACCCTATAAAAAAACCTGACACAAAAAAGCTATTACTAGTACCTACTTTATTTACCCAATCACCTTTAGTGTTTTTCCATCTATGATTCATACTGTTCGCTCCATTTTATTCTATAAAATTAGAGAGCATGAGCTTACATGCCCTCTATTATTGACTAATTTTCCATGATGTATGAGGCAGTCAGAGATACACTAACGGCAATCATACCTATCCCAAACCATACAGGAGCAGTTGCTCCTGCTGCTAAAACTCCGACGCCTATTGCAATAATACCTAGGTTGCCACCCACTGCTGTGCTTTGATCAACTCCACCATTCACTTCTTGAATTTCATTTACGTTTAATTCGCGCATAATGTTATACTCCATAAATCCGACACTTTTTAGTTAAGTCGTCGGGTTGTTAATATGCTCTACCTTACAATTAAGGTGAGCGGTTAATAGGCTGGCTTTAGCTACTCGCTAAAGTTTGACTAAAGTCAGCCACGCTATTCTCTGCTTAATATTGCTGATTACAACAAATTAAACAGATGAATTTTTATTTCTTATCGGAATAAATTCCGACCTACATCCCACACCTCGCGATTAACTCACTCGCCCTTTAAGGCTGTACAGTGGCTCAAGTAACCATTCAATCAGTGTGCGCTGCTCTAGCATAATATCTGCTTCAAACAGCATGCCGCTTTTTAGCTCAAATGCTTTACCATAAGCCTGCATTTGCTGCTGGCTGAGTGTCGCTCGCAAACGGTACACTGGCTCTTGCAGGGTAATAGGCAGGCGTATTTCATTTGGAGTAATGAGCGCCTTGTCGATACGGCTAATTTTACTGTTAATAAAACCAAAGCGTTGGTAAGGGAAAGCATCAAAACGCAGGCGCGTATCGTTACCTAGCTGTATAAAGCCTGCTGAACGTGTTGGTAGCAGTAACTCTGCTACTAGCTCTGATCCTTCGGGAATAATATGCAACAGTGGTTTGGCTTGGGTAAGTGTTTCGCCTTCAACCACTTGAATGCCAGTAACAACACCGCTGTTACTGGCTGTTATGGTATATTGATAGTTACTTTTAATTTGTGTGAGCTGGTTTTTAATATCCGCTTGTTGGCGTTTAAGGCTATTTATACGCAACATATATTGTTGTGGTACGTTGGCAATATTAAAACTAAGTTGGCTTAATTGGTTTTCTTGCTGCATCAGCAAGCGTGCTAGGTTTTGTTTTTCTTGCTTAGCATCTAACAGGGCTTGCTGCTGTTGCTCTCGCTCGATGTTTGATAAAAAGCCATTTTTATTAAGTTGATTTAGGTTGCTTTGTTGGCGGTTAAGTAGTGCGAGTTTTTCATCAGCCAGAGCAAGTTGACTTTGTAATGCAACTTGCTCATTAGTAAGTGCATGTTTTTGCGCTTGCAAGTTAAGTGATTCTTGCTTTTGTAGGGTATGGCTTTGTGTTATTTCGTCATTAAGCAACTGTATTTGCATACTTAGCTGCTCAACAAGCTGGGTACTCAAGGCTATGCCTTGGCTGTTATTTTGCTGCACAATAATGGTCGCCAACGGCTGACCTTTAGTAACGGCATCACCCTCTCGTACAAATAGCTGCTCAATCATACCACCTTGACTAGCAAAGCTTTGGATTATCCCTTTATTGGGTATTAAAAACCCCCGTACTGTTTCCTTGCGGGAATATTCTGCTGTAAATAAGAAGCTTATAACTACAATCGCAATACATACCAAAACAAATACGGTAAGCTTTATTGATAATGGTTGTGCTAGCGTAATCACGCCAGTTAAACGCTCACTTTGCTGAGCGACAGCTTCCTTTCTAAATAACATCCAGTTGATTCGCTAAGATTGTTCTAATTTATATTACACTAGAATTCAATTAACAATAAATCAACATAGAAAGTTAAAAAATAAAATATTAATGCAAAAAACTAACTTATGTTGTTGGAAAAATAAAAATACTAGCTCGATAAAATAGTCATCGGCAGGCTCAATATTGGATTTTCTGAATCGGCAAAGTGCATCATTACAGCTACATGCCCAGCTACTACAATTGCATACATAACTGCTGAAAAACCTTGGCCATATTTATCTAGTGGCATTAAATGCGAGTAATGTCGGCCTCGCCATTCAAATACAATTTCCAGCGAACCTACAAACAAAAAGAATACCAGTAACATTAAGCCAAATGTGTAGCTCAGCCATAAACCAAACAGTACACCGAGTAAACATACACTTAGGCCAATCCATGAACGCATTGAAAAGCTAATACTTTTTAATACATGCCCGCCATCAAGCGGCAAAATTGGTAATAAGTTAAATAAATTTAATAACGCACTAAGAACCGCCACACCTGCAAATATTTCCATCTCGGTGGCGTAATATAAAACGACACCCAACACCGAGGTAATTAAACCAAATGCAGGCCCCATTAATGATATAACGACATCTTGCCAACGAGTCGTTATTTTATCGTCACTTACAGCAAGCCCACCAACAAACGGGATTAAGTAAATACCTTTGGTTTTTATGCCAAAGTATTTCATTGCTCGCACATGGCCGTATTCGTGTACCACTAAGCAACCAATTAGCATTAGTGCAAATTCAATACTAAATAACCACGCATAGCCTGCAACAGAAGCCCCTGCAAGCACTACCTTAATTACCTTAGCGCTTTTAAAAAGCTTAAAACCTAATGCAGCTAGCCCTAAAAAGCCTTTTTTAGGTGAGCCATTTGTAGGTGCTGGTAGCGCTAGTTGTGTTGCAAATTGATCATCTACAAAAAGCGAAATGCTTTGCTCTTCGACTGCCCCTGTATCGATGCCTATTTTTTTGCTGTCGTAAGTAAACTGATAGTAGTTTTCACGAGGGTTATCAAAGGTAATGGCTTGTTGCGCATGAAATACCTGCACAATTTTTTGCCCAGACATCATAAGCGAAAATGGTTGCTCGGCTAAAGTAAGATCTATTCTTATCATAATTAAGACCGTTTAAAACAATGGCGCTAGTATACCTAATCAGCTTAAAAACACGAGGGAAGGTGCTAGGTAACTATTTTCAAAATAAAAGCATTTGATACTGACAAAATAAAAAAACACTACTACTTTTATAGTAACTCCAAGCGATACATTGAAAGGGATAACAGTGAAGAAGATAGTGCCTAATATTTTAGTTGTTGACGATTCAAAAGCAATTTTGATCGTTATGGAAGCTATACTTAACGAATTGGGTATATCCAACACTATAACTACGTGCCTAAATGCAAAAGAAGCGCTTGAAAAAGTTAAAAAGGATATCAACTACTTTGATGCTATTTTTACTGATCTCAATATGCCCGAAATGGACGGCATGGAATTAATCCGCCACTTAGGAGAGCTACATTATCAAGGCGGTATAATAATTGTTTCTGAAATGGACCATAAAGTTATTAGCTTAGCTGCCAATCTCGCGAAACAACATAACGCTCACCTCATAGGTAATATTCCAAAGCCAGTTCAACTGTCTCAGGTTAGTAGGTTACTTATTAAAGTGGCGCAATTAAACAGCCACACTTTATTAAAAGAGCCAGCCATTTCAAAAGATGAGCTTATTGATGCATTAAAAAACGATGAAATAACGCCTTTTTACCAACCAAAAATAAACGCTGATAACAATAAAATTGAAAGCGTTGAAGTGTTAGCGCGTATTTTATCAAGTAAAGACGACAATATTATTTTACCTTGCCGTTTTATAAATACTGCCGAACAACACAACTTAATTAATCAAATTACATTTTCTCTTTTTGAAAAGGCCACCAGCGAATTCAAAAATATGACAGCACAACTAGGTCATGATTTTAAAATGGCCTTTAACTTATCGCCCACCCAGCTCGATGACCTAAACTGCCCTAATAAATTACTACTTATTTTAGAATTAAACCAACTCACGCCTAGTAATATAATTATAGAAATAACAGAACAACATGCACTCTCAAGCCTCATGCAATTAGAAACACTAAATAGATTAAGAATGCACGGTTTTGGTATATCGCTAGACGACTTTGGCGTTGGCTTTACTAATATGAACCAGCTTCGAAACCTTCCTTTTACTGAAATAAAAATAGACCGTTCACTCATTAGCCATATAGAAACAGATTTATTTTCTCAAGTGGTTGTAAGTTCGTTATTTAATATTACGAATAAAGATCATTTAGATTTAGTGGCAGAAGGCGTTGAACGCCCAGAAGAGCTCGATTATTTAAGGCACTATAGAAGAAACCTAGCCATACAAGGTTTTTTATTTAGTCGCCCTAAACCACAAGACGAATTTATATCTTGGGCTAAAGATTGGCTAAAAACTGATGGCAGCCCCGCTTAAAGCGGAACTAATATTTACTCGGGGCCTGTTAGCTAATTATCACCCCGAGTGTGTTTATCTTCTTCACTAACTATATGTGCACTACTTGCTAAGCGTTTGTGCCAACGCTGCCTTGCTACTGCGCGCATATTAGTAGATTGGTCACGCTCATCTACAATCTCTAGCCCCATTAAAGCTTCAATCATATCCTCTAACGTTACAATACCCTGCACGTCACCGTACTCATCAACAACTAAGCATATATGAGTGCGCTTTGTTAAAAGTGTTTGCAGTAACGACGATACGTTCTGAGAAGTTGGTACGGTATAAATAGGCTTAATCAATTTGCTAATTTTGTAATCGGTGCCTAAGCGGTGAAATGCCAGCATAATATCGTTTTTATGCACAAATCCAACGATATCATCGGCATCTTTATCAAATACCAACACTCTAGAAAACGATGACGATCCATGTTCATTTAAATACTGATTAACTGTTAAATCTTTATGGATTTTGAAAATAACAGTTCGCGGCGTCATTAAATCACATAATTTTGCATGCTTAAAATGCAACAAATTACGGATAATATCAGATTCATCTTGATGTAATGCTCCCGACTCCGTGCCTATATCTGCCATTGCCTCTATCTCTTGACGAATATAGTAAGCCTCATCGTGCTTTGGACCCATTAAATTTGTTAGCTTTTGAGCAAACCACACAAAAGGCTTTAGCGATATAACTAAAAACCGCAAAGCGTAGGTAACACTTGGGGTTAAAGCTCGCCAGTAATTAGCCCCCAAGGTTTTAGGTATAATTTCAGAAAGAATTAATACGAGAAATGTCATAATGGCTGATGCAATACCTACAGCCGCATCGGAAAAAACGACAGCCGCTTGTGCGCCAACTCCCGCTGCACCTGCAGTATGGGCAACTGTATTTAAAGTTAAAATAGCAGCTAAAGGCTGATCTATATTGTTTTTAAGCTTTTCGAGCTGTTTAGCAAGCTCAGGGTGTTTTTTTCTAAGTGATGCAACATAGCTGGGCGAAATACTTAATAACACAGCCTCCATCACAGAACATAAAAACGAAATAACAATCGCCACTACCATATAAACTATCAGTAAAGTCACTTTCTCTCCTCTATATTGGATATGTGAGCATGGTAACAATACATGCTATATTTGGCCAAACTTCCAATAATAATAGGCATAATAATGAAATTTAGCGCACCATGGTGTCATCAAAATAAGCTATTTAAGTACGCAGCAGCTCTTTTAACGCTTAGCAGCTTAAGCTTTGCTTCAATAGCGGCACCATTGGATAAATCAAAAATTCAGTTTATCGGCCCACTTGCCGAAGATATGCAGTTAAAGCCTTTTCAGACACCTCATGGCAGTGCGATTATTAACAACCTATTGCCACAACTACAAGCAGACACAGATAGTTTTTTTGTATTTGGGAAAAAACAAAACTGGCAGCCGTTTAATAAAATTAATGCGCTCACTTTAGGTGGGTTACAGGCACTAAAATTTAATATTGAAACAACCCACTTTACGCAAGGTACACTTACCTTAAAAGGGATTGAGCAAGGTCAGTTATTTATTAATGGCGAACTACAAACAGGCGATAAAAATAGCTATAAGTTAGCTTTAAATAACAGTACTCACACTGTTTTAATAGTAGCCCAGCAAGTAGCTAATTGGCACGATGTAACACTTGATTTTGCTCCTAAGAGCGACATTGATAAAATTACGCTCAGCACTTCACACATAAAACGTTTATCTGCAAAACAAATGTTTGATGCTCCTACTATTAGCCAATTATCACTCGCACCTAATGCCAAGCAGTACGTTACTACCACTCGCACTTATAGCGATAAAACACAAAATCAAGCAAATACAGTTACTGTACTTAAAGATTCAGACAATCAAACGCTTTATCGCTTTGAAGCAGGCCAACCAAGTAACATTATTTGGAGTCCAGATAACCAATATTTAGTGTATTTGTTAAATGGTGAGCTTAAACAACTTAACCGTAAAAACTTCTCAATAAAAACATTAGCAAACGATTTAGAAGGAGCTAATGGCTTTACCTTTTATAACGACACCAGTCTTTTGTTTAGCTGGTCTAAATCACCTGAGAGCACTAACAGCTTAACCAAGCACTATAAAGGTCTGCAAGATCGCTGGTCGTATGCACGTTCCATCAGCCAAATTTATATGCTTGATACTAAAAGTGGTTTAACAAAAGCACTTAGCCAAGGTCCTCTTTCTTACAGCCTTGAAGATTCAAATAGTAACCGTGGCAAAGTATTAATGAGCCGCCCAGTAATGGCAATGCAGGCATCAACACACCCTGAAACAGAGCTTGTTGAACTCGATTTAAAATCAAACAAGCTTTCATCGCTTGGTAAATTCAAAACGTTTAATTTAGCCAAATACGCAAATAAAGATATTTATGTAGTTGCAGGCCCGGACTTTAAAAATGGCGCAGGCAGAGCACTACCAAAAGCAATGCTTGCTAATAACTACGACGGGCAACTTTACCTACTTACTGAAAGCGGTAAAAACGTAAAAGCACTCAGTAAACAATTCGACCCCGCTATTGGCCAACTGCACGTTTTAGAAAACGGCGATGCGCTCATTAAAGTAACAGAGCAAGACACTCAACCACTTTACCTATTTGATTTAAGTAAACAGCGCTTTAAAAAGTTAAATACGGGATTGGATATTGTTGAACAATTTAGTTACTCACACAACCGTAATACCGAAATTTTATTAAGTGGCACTAACGCTTTAGCGCCACAACAACTAAAGCGCCTGAACGTAAGTAAAAATAAAACAGATTTAATATGGGATTCAAAACCAAGTAGCTATGCAAATACACGATTCCCTACATTAGAAGAGTTTAATTTTGAAAATAAACATGGGGTTGAGATAACGGGCCGTGTTTACATTCCAAGCAATTTAGATAAAACTAAAAAGCACCCAGCGCTCGTGTATTACTACGGCGGTACTTCACCAGTTACGCGTGGTTTTACAGGTCGTTACCCGTTTAACTTATGGGCAGAAAATGGCTATGTTGTTTATGTAGTGCAACCTACTGGCGCAACAGGGTTTGGACAAAATTTTTCAGCGCAGCATGTTAATGCCTGGGGCGACTACACCGCAGACGATATTATCGAAGGCACGCAAGCCTTTTTAAATAAATACAACTATGTTGATAGTAAAAAAGTAGGTAACTTAGGGGCATCGTACGGTGGCTTCATGACCATGTTATTAGCAACTAAAACCGATATATTTAGTGCTTCAATAGCTCATGCGGGTATTTCTAATATTACCTCGTATTGGGGTGAAGGTTGGTGGGGTTACTTATATTCTGGCGAAGCATCAAAAAATAGCTTCCCGTGGAATAACCCTGAGCTTTACAGCCAACATAGCCCTGTATTTCATGCCGACAAGGTAACAACACCTATGCTACTTCTTCATGGTGATAGCGATACCAATGTACCTGTTGGCGAAAGCTTAACAATGTACACTGCGCTTAAACTGCTTAATAAGGACGTAGAGTTAATCGAATACAAAGGCGCTGACCATCAAATTTTTGCACGCGATAAACGATTTGATTGGTGGAACACCATGCTCGCATACTTTGATAAAAAGCTAAAAAACGAGCCTCAATGGTGGGACTCAATGTATAAAAATGACTGAGCCTGAACCTTTAAAATAACGACTTAATATAGATTTATTAATAGTAGAATTAATTATTTAGCACCTTTTAATTAGTCTAAAGGTGCTAACCTCATCCTCTAATAACGTCTTATACCCCTTTGAAATATTAAGTTACTTAAAACTAATAAACCCCCTTCTCAGCATTTACCTATTGGTGCTACCATACAGAGCTATAAGCATTCAAAATAAAGTACTATGGCTATTAATGTTTTATTGGTTGAAGACGATGAACTACTCGTTAAACGCATCCAAAATCACTTTGCAGATACCGAATTTACAATAGAGGTAGACCCCACTGGCGCTGATGCACTTAACATTGTAAGGCAGCGGGTAAACCTGCGCGGTGCTATATCATTAGCTATAATTGACATTGTCTTACCAAAGCGCGACGGGCTTCAGCTCGCAAAAGAATTAAACACACTGACCGATATTGGCGTTATTGTATTATCGAGTCGTGACTCCCAAGCTGATCGTATTGCAGGCCTTGCACAAGGTGCTGATGACTATATTTGTAAGCCCGTCGATTTACTTGAGTTAGAGCTTCGCATGCGC
This sequence comes from Pseudoalteromonas sp. SR43-7, assembly GCF_014163785.1. Lineage (NCBI taxonomy): Bacteria > Pseudomonadati > Pseudomonadota > Gammaproteobacteria > Alteromonadales > Pseudoalteromonadaceae > Pseudoalteromonas > Pseudoalteromonas sp. SR43-7. Next base: position 24,369 of record NZ_JACJDY010000034.1, read on the forward strand.
GCGCTCTATAAGCGAGTTGCCGTTAACCTAGAAGACGACGAAAGCGAAGAGTTTATAGAATATGCTGACTTTAAGCTTCATCCTGATAACCGCACATTAATTACTGCTGCGGGCGTTGAGTCACGCTTAACTGAAGCCGAACATAAAGTGCTTATTTGCTTAATTAGTAATGCAGGTAAAGCCACATCCCGTGAAAAAATATCAGAAGAAATAGGCCAGCCCGATTGGAGTCCAAACGATCGTACTGTTGATGTGCTTATTGGTCGTTTACGTAAAAAATTAAATGACGAAAAAGATCAAAAACGCATCGTTACCGTACGCGGTAAAGGCTATATGCTTTCTATTTAATACTTAGTTAATTGCGCAATAAGGCGCTCAAATGCGCGGTAATTAAGTGCTTCTTTAAGCTCATTTAAACTAATGTTTTCAGCGCCTTTTAAATCACTAATAGTCCGCGCCACCTTAATTACTCTATGGTAAGAGCGTGGCGATAAAGATAACTTCTCGCTTGCTCTAGCTAAAAATTGCAACTCTGCTGGCGCCAGTACACAGTGCACACTCATTTCTTTATTATTAAGTCTCGCATTAACCTTACCTTGGCGTTTTAGCTGTACATAATAAGCAGCCTCAACTCTTGCTCTAACCTCAGCACTGGTTTCCTCTGGTTTGGTACTTTGTAGCTCAACACTCGTTAAACGAGGTAGTTCTATTTGCAAATCAATACGGTCAATAAAAGGCCCCGATACGCGTGATAAATAACGCATAACTTGATCGGGAGTTGCCCGCTTATCAGTATGGCTCCCCGTTGGGCTTGGGTTTAATGCTGTAATAAGCTGAAACTGCGCTGGGAACTCCATTTGCCTAGCTGCACGTGAAATAGTAACCGTACCGGTCTCCATTGGTTCACGCAGTGAATCAAGCACCTTACGCTCGAATTCCGGTAACTCATCTAAGAAAAGCACACCGTTATGTGCCAGCGAAATTTCACCAGGCTTGGGATTTGAAGAGCCCCCCACCAAAGCAACCGCTGAGCACGTATGATGCGGATTACGAAATGGTCGCTGTCGCCAATTAGTTAAATCTATGGATTGTCCAATAATAGAGTAAAGCGCAGCTGTTGAAATAGCTTCATCGTCCGACATAGTGGGCATTATAGTAGCCATTCGCTGGGCCAGCATTGATTTACCAGTACCAGGAGGGCCTAAAAATAGTAAATTATGCCCGCCAGCTGCAGCAATTTCGAGTACTCGCTTGGCACCAGGCTGACCTTTCACATCGCTTAAATCGAGTAAAAAATCAGGGGCTTGAGTGCAGTCGGGGTACTCTATATTTAATGGCAAGGGTTGTTGATTAAGTAGGTCGCCCCATACTTCTTGAATAGAGCTTACGGCTTTGCGTTTAACGCCATTAACTAAGCTTGCTAGGCTGTCGTTTGCAAGAGGTAAAAAGCAGCAACGATCTTGCTCTTTTGCAGCAAGTACCGAAGGTAAAATAGCGTTTACACCACGCACCTCACCATTAAGAGCAAGCTCACCATAAAACTCGTACTTATGAATATCAGGACACACTATTTGCCCAGAGGCGACTAAAATACCCACCGCAATAGCCAGATCAAACCGCCCACCATCTTTTGGTAAGTCGGCTGGGGCTAAATTTACGGTTATTCGTTGATCGGGAAAACCAAATTGTGAGTTTTCGAGTGCGCTACGCACCCTGTCTTTCGACTCTTTAACAGACGCTTCGGGCAGACCTACAATATGAAAAGCAGGTAAACCATTTCCTAGGTGAACTTCTACAATAACTTCAGGGGCATTTATGCCCACTTGAGCACGAGAAAATATACGAGCTAACGACATTCCTTATCCTAGTAAATGGTGTGATTACACCAGTTTAGTCAGGATATTTAAAAACGTGTAATGTGATTTGCCATTTTATAGCGGCTAAACGAAGTAATAAGGTCATTAACATGCCTAATACCATCGCCATTTCGGTTGCTAACGAAAAACTAATGCCAAGCGTATATACAGTACCACCCGCTATACAGGTAATAGCGTAAAGCTCACCCTTTAATAGCATAGGGATCTCGCGTGCAAGCACATCTCGAATTAATCCACCAAAGCAGCCTGTAATTACAGCCATAATTACCGCAGTCATATCGGGCATACCAACAAACTGTGCTTTTTGCGCCCCCATTACTGCAAAAAAAGCTAACCCGAACGCATCCGCTGTTTGTAAAATATAATGAGGTATCGGCTTTTGTTTATTTATAAGGCGTGTTGTAACAAATACTGAAGCGAGTATGGCAAAAAAGTAACTTTGATCGTGTAACCAAAATACAGGAACATCTAAAATTAGATCTCGCACTGTACCACCACCAATAGCAGTTACTGTCGCTAAAACTACGACCCCAAAGCCATCCATTTTTTTCTCGTACGCTAGCAATGTGCCCGATACAGCAAACACCGCAATGCCTATTAAATCAAACCAGTGGTAAAGTTCAGTCATATTTGTAACAACCTAAAAATATTTGTGCCGTTTTAACACAAACCAAACAAGGTTTTAAGTAATAACGATTTATTTTAAGAAGTTTATAACATTTTAAATGTGTATCTCAGGGGGCGGGAGCTTGCGCTTATGAGAAGTGAATGCCTCATGCAGTGAAGATGATCTCACCACACTCATCAAATTTTAGACATAAAAAAACACGCTTTAAGCGTGCCGTTTCATTCTTATTTATTTCAGTGGTTGCGGGAGCCGGATTTGAACCGACGACCTTCGGGTTATGAGCCCGACGAGCTACCAGACTGCTCCATCCCGCGCCTGAAATTTGTAGACTTGTTTAAAGTTGCTTACATTACAACTTGGCTTCCAATTAAAGAATTGGTTGCGGGAGCCGGATTTGAACCGACGACCTTCGGGTTATGAGCCCGACGAGCTACCAGACTGCTCCATCCCGCGCCTGTATATTTTAAGTCTATCGACTACTTTATTTTATCTCTTAAGTTAGAGTTTACAGTAACCTCAATCCCTAAGGAAATTGGTTGCGGGAGCCGGATTTGAACCGACGACCTTCGGGTTATGAGCCCGACGAGCTACCAGACTGCTCCATCCCGCGCCTGTAATTTCTTTAAAACATTTTCGTAATATTTACGAGCCTGCCTTGAAGAGAGCGCTACTATATAGGAATAAACATTTAATGCAAGACCTAAACTAATTAAAGTTGTTCAACCGAACAAAAAGCAACCAAATTACTACTCTGCGCTCAATCTTTGATGTGGATTAATCATTTTTTGCCATTCCCAGTCTGGATGTCCCATTACTATAAAGTCAGGGTTCTCAGTACTCTCGCGTTGGTTGTACGTTAGCGGGTTAAATTCTGCGTCGGTAATACAACCACCGGCTTCTTCAACAATAACTTGTGAAGCACCTGTATCCCACTCTCCCGTTGGACCAATTCTTAAAAAACAATCTGCTTTGCCCTCTGCAACAGTACAGGCTTTTAAAGAACACGAACCAATAGCAATCGTTGTAAACTGACTATTTAAATACTGACTCACCGCTTCTATTTTTTGGCGGCGGCTCACTGCAAGCGTCAAGCTCTCTGGCGGCGCTACAGATATTTGCTTATCAATTGAGTTTTCACGTTTAAAGGCACCATTTTTAGCTGTAGCAAAATAAGTCACACCTTTTGCAGGCCAATGAATAACGCCAAGTACAGGATGATTATTTTCAATCAATGCAATGTTTACTGCAAAGTCGCCACTTTCTAAAATAAATTCGCCAGTACCATCCATCGGATCGAGCAACCAATAACGCTGCCAGTCCTGTCTGTCGGCGAGTGCTGGTATAGGTGTTTCTTCGGACATAATTGGGATATCGGGCGCAAGTGCTTTTAATCCAGCAACCAGTACGTCATTTGCTGCTAAATCAGCTTTGGTGACAGGCGTATTATCTGATTTCTCTTGTTGGCCAATATCGCCTTTTTTATAAATGGCCATAATTGCATCGCCAGCACGCTCAGCTAATTCAATACACGGTTCGATTAATTTATTCATCGGCAGCTCCAGACGCTAAATACTTATCTAATAATAGCAAAGCTGCAACACTGCGTGCTTCGGTAAAATCTTCTTGGTCTAATAATGACTGCCACTGAGTTAATGGCCACTTAACAACAACAAGCGGCTCTGGTTCGTCGCCAATAAGGGTTTGTGGGTATAATTGCTTAGCAAATAAAATATGCATAGTGGCATTAAAGTAACTCGGCGCCATTGTTACTGTTCTTAATGGTTTAAAATACTCAGCACCAAAGCCAATTTCTTCTTTAAGTTCTCTGTTAGCAGCTTGCTCTGGGGTTTCGCCCGGATCAATTAAGCCTTTAGGAAAACCTAACTGGTAATTGTTTGTGCCCGCACAGTATTCACGTACAAGTAGTAACTCATTATCTGCACTTAACGGAACAATCATCACTGCTCCCCGGCCACCGCCGCGAATTCGCTCATACTGGCGCTCTTCGTTATTAGAAAACTTTAACTCTAAAGACTCCACAGTAAACAGGCGACTTTTAGCAACAACATTGTTACTGAGGATTTGTGGTGGTGTTGGGTGCTTTTTCTGTGTCATTGGCGTTAATTTGCTATCATGGCAGTTAGTTCAATAATAAACCTTATAAGTTGAAATTCCTATGTTAAATTGGTCAAAAATCGATACCGTTTTGCTCGACATGGATGGAACATTACTCGATTTACATTACGACAGTCATTTTTGGCTTAACGTTATCCCTGCGCAACACGCATTAGCTAGAGGCATTAGCCTAGATGCAGCTAAAGCAGATATTTTAAAACGCTATCAAGCTGTGAGCGGTCAAATACAGTGGTATTGTTTAGATTATTGGGAGCAGCAATTAAGCTTGCCTATAATGGAGCTTAAACGAGAGTCTCAGCATTTAATTAAAATGCGCGAAGACGTACCTCATTTTTTAACTGAGCTTAAAAAAGCAGGCAAAGAGTTAATTTTACTTACCAACGCCCACCCTGAGAGTGTCATGCTTAAATTTGAGCATACAGCGATTGATAACTACCTAGATGGCGTAGTGTCGACTCATGAATATGGAGTAAGTAAAGAGCAACAAAGTTTGTGGCACCAAGTACAAAAAGACTTAGGATTTAATAAACAGCGCACTTTGTTTGTAGATGACAGTGTGCCGGTTTTGAATGCCGCACGAGAATACGGCATTGAGCACTTACTTGCAGTTGCTAACCCAGATAGCCAACAACCACATAACGAAATAGCCGATTACCTAAGTGTTACCGACTATCGTAAGATTATCTAACTCAACTTACGTGACTTAAATTTTTGGGTAACGCGCTTCTAGCCCTTGATATACTAACTTTGCAAAATCTGCATGTTCTGTGTCAAGGCTTTTAACTACTTCAACTAAATGCTCGTTATCTTCTTGCCCATTCCATTCTTTAATATAGCTACCATCTTTGTAACCGTGATCTTGGCGGAAAAAGTTTAACGTGTTTTTACCTACGTAGCCGCGATATAAATCATCAATATCCATACCCATTTGCGCCATACAGCCGGCAAAGGCACCTGCATTAAACGCTTTATCTGCAACTGCAGACGCCGCTAATATCTCTAGTGTTTGTTTAAAGTCATCAGCTTGTTGAGCATTACTAAGCTCAGTTTCAAGTTGCTTTGCTAAGTCTTCGTAGCTAGTTTCGCCGTCAATTCTAAGCGATAGACCAAAATGAAAAATATCAACCAACTCTAAAATAACTTGTTCAGTATCTGGTGTTTGTTTTTTCCACCATTTCCAACCATGATGATCCAACATTTCAGCACACTCAACCCAAATAGCGCGGTACCATTCAAACCCTTGAGTAAACCATTGCTCATGTACTTTAGTATTCATGGCGTTTTGCATTTCTAGCATCACTACTAGCTTGTTTAAATTGGCAGACATATCAGTTCCTGTCGTTTTGATTGGCGTAATGTTCGTTGGTGTAATAATACAGATAAAATGCTGATTGTGCATTGCTGTATATTTTTATTAGTGTGCTAGTTATGTTTATCGTGACGTCGTAAACTCATGCCATGAATCAATTAAATCAATGAAATCTTCAAAGCCACAACCACTACTTAAGCCATTTTCTTCAAGCGCTAAATCGTCATCTTGATAAGCTATTAGGTCTTCGCTGTCTTGATGAAGCGCATGGGCTTCAAATAATGCTTCGTCTTTCGTTAATATTAAATCTATTTCTTGGCCTTTTAGCGTTAGCGGCTCATAGCTTGAACTCACCGATGCAATAAGCGCTTGCACCATGGCTACTTTGTCTTTGCCTATTTCTTCGTTTAGCCAGCGACCAATAATAGCGTGTTCACTGCTTATTTTAATACGTAGCCCACTAATAGGGTCGCGAATAAATTGATATTCCATAGGGTTTGCCTGTAAATCTTTAATTGCGTAATTATATACGTAAACGCCCGCAAACCACAGGACATATAAAGTAAAATAGCGCCACAAGGGCGCTATTTTACTCAACTTTAAAGCCGTTAACTTCGCGATCTATAACGCGCTGCGTCAATAATCGACCATAAGTAAATAATAGGCACAAGTACAAAGCCTACAAGCACATAAATTAGTGCGTAACTTATTATAATAGCGAGTGCAAAAAATATAGCCGCTAAAATACGCCCTTGCACTAACTGCCCTAAACCAGGAAAAAATATATTACATAATGCTGCGATTACGTTACCGCCAGAACCTTGATCTGCCATACTAACCTCTGTATTTATTTGATTTTATAATTATTTACTTACACACTCTATGCCAATTTATTAAAGCTTACAAATCAAATAGTTAAATTAGTCTAGATTTAGAGAGTTAGTAAAAATTGCTAACTTTAGGTCAAATTAGCAATTTTTATTGTGCGTTTACACTTTTTTGTTTGTTTAAAAAAATAGCAAGTTACTCGTTTTTAAGGCTATTTTATAAATAGCTGTTTATAAAAACAGTATTTTATTTAGCCTAACAAAAACACCTGTTATACTGCCCACAATATTGATTAAAAAGGCGTAACGATGGACGTTTCACAATTACTCGATGGCTTAAATGACAAACAACGCGATGCCGTTGCAGCCCCACTACAAAACATGCTGGTATTAGCAGGTGCTGGGTCTGGTAAAACACGAGTGTTAGTTCATCGTATTGCGTGGCTTATGCAAGTTGAGCAAGCATCTGCTTACAGTATTTTTGCCGTAACCTTTACTAATAAAGCGGCTAAAGAAATGCGCAGCCGCGTTGAAGAAACACTAAAAGCCCCTGTAGGTGGTATGTGGATTGGTACGTTCCATGGTTTGTCGCATCGTATTCTACGTGCTCATCACCGTGAAGCTAACTTACCAGAAGCCTTTCAAATTTTAGACTCTGACGATCAACTTCGGATGATCAAGCGCTTATTAAAATCAATGAATATTGATGACAAAAAATGGCCCGCCAAACAATTTGGCTGGTACATTAGCGCCAAAAAAGATGAAGCACTTCGTCCTAAAGATATTCAAGCATACGATATTAACGAGCAAATGATGCTGCGTGTTTACGCCGCCTACCAAGAGGCCTGTGATAGAGCAGGCCTAGTAGATTTTGCCGAAATATTACTACGCAGCTACGAAGTGTTAAAAAATAACCCTACGTTACTACGTCATTACCAGCAACGCTTTGCACATATGCTCGTAGACGAGTTCCAAGATACAAATACCATTCAATATGCATGGTTAAAGTTACTTGCAGGCGATACAAGCAGTATCATGATTGTAGGCGACGATGACCAAAGTATTTACGGTTGGCGCGGTGCTAAAATCGAAAATATTAAACGATTTTTAACTGACTTTAGCGCAGAAACCATTCGTCTTGAACAAAACTACCGTTCAACTGCAACTATTTTGAAAGCGTCTAATGCATTAATTCAAAATAACTCAGAGCGTATGGGTAAAAGCTTATGGACCGACGGTAACGATGGCGAGCCAATTTCTATTTATGCGGCATTTAATGAGTTAGACGAAGCGCGCTTTGTAAGTAGCAAACTACGAAGCTGGTTAAATGCAGGTAATGCCCTACAAGATGCCGCAATTTTATACCGTAGTAACGCGCAATCTCGTGTACTCGAGGAAGCCATGCTACAAGAAGGCTTAAAATACCGTATTTATGGTGGTATGCGATTCTTCGAACGACAAGAAATTAAAGATGCGTTGTCGTACTTACGCCTAGTAGGTAATCGTCAAGACGATGCCGCATTTGAGCGTGTAATTAATACGCCAGCACGTGGTATTGGCGACAAAACATTGAGCCATATACGCGATTGTGCTCGAGCAGAGTCGTTACCGCTTTGGTATGCCGCAAAAGCAATTGTAGAACAACAGCATTTATCTGGCCGTGCCTCTGGCGCAGTAAGTAAGTTTGTAGAACTCGTTGAACAAATAGAAGATAAAATTAGCGATCTTACTTTGCATGAGCAAGCCAAGTACACAATTCAAACCTCAGGCTTAATGGCAATGTACCAAGCCGAAAAAGGTGAAAAAGGCCGTGCTCGCGTAGAAAACTTAGAAGAGCTAATTAGCGCTTGTGATCAGTATGAGCTGCCTGAAGACGAAGAGTACAGCTCACCTTTACAAGGCTTTTTAGCCCATACGTCACTTGAGTCAGGTGAAGGACAAGCAGAAGAACACGAAGACGCCGTACAAATGATGACGCTTCACTCAGCTAAAGGCTTAGAGTTTCCGCTAGTGTTTATGGTAGGCGTAGAAGAAGGCATGTTCCCTTCTCAGCAAAGCAACGAAGAGTCGGGTCGCTTAGAAGAAGAGCGCCGCCTTTGTTATGTAGGCATGACACGAGCAATGGATAAGTTATATATTAGCCATGCTGAGAGTCGCCGCTTATACGGGCAAGAAAAATACCATAGCCCATCTCGCTTTTTACGCGAAATCCCTGAAGACTGCGTAGAAGAAATCCGTATTAAAACACAGGTTTCTCGCCCGCCTGCCGCTGGGCGTTTTAGCGCATCAGTTAGCCATGCCGCATTTGAAGACAGTGGCTTTAACTTAGGACAACGCGTACTGCATGCTAAGTTTGGTATTGGTACTGTACTGAATTATGAAGGTAGTGGCGCACAATCTCGCGTACAAGTTAATTTTGACGACCTTGGTAGCAAATGGTTAGTAACGGCCTATGCACGACTACAAGCGGTATAAAGCACACCTAAATGAGTTAGAGCAACAATTAGCTGGCGCGTATCATCGTCAGCTAGTGTTGATCACGGGCAGCCCAGCTTGGTGTTATGAAATACTTAACTCATTAATAGATGAAAACAATACACTTGTTGTATCAAAGCAGTGCGCGATTAAAAATTCGTACTGGCCTACTCGCACACACCAAATTTTAGGGCAAGAATTTGCTCATGCTGTTTACGATGGTTTTAGTGGTTTGCACCCTGATAAACTTGCAGCACTTGCCGGCACCGTTAAAGCAGGCGGTATACTGTTTTTATTACTGCCTGAACTAGATGATTTAGCCTCTTGGCAAGATCCCGCATTAAGTACAGTGCAATCACACGGTCAGAGCATTGACTACAGCATATTTAATCAACGTTTCGCGACTATTATTAAACCGTTACCTGCTTTTCACTTTAGTGAAAAAAATGGCTGTATTAGTAATAACGCTAGCTATGTAATGCATAATAAAATTGATTATCTACCACAGCAAAACTGTATTGAGCAGATAGTAAAAGTAGCTAATGGCCGTGCAAACAGGCCTTTACTCATTAATGCTGATAGAGGCAGAGGTAAGTCGGCAGCACTTGGCTTAGCCGCGGCAAAACTAACTGATAAAAAAATAATTATTTGCAGCACTCAGTTTAAAGCGACCCATAGCAGCTTTAAACATTTAGCCCAAGAGTTAAGCCTGCAATACAACGCTGAACATAAACAGCTCGCCAACTTGCACTACGTTGCACCAGACGCGTTATTAAACACACTACCTGAGTGCGATTTACTACTCGTTGATGAAGCTGCAGCAATCCCTGTTCCGTTATTACTAAAAATGCTAGCTCATTATCCTCGTATAGTCTTTGCAAGCACTCTAGTTGGATATGAAGGAAATGGTAGGGGTTATACCATTCGCTTTAGTAACTATATTAAAGCGCACTATAAAGCCTCTAAAGTTGTAACGCTTGATGAGCCACTGCGTTTTGCTAAACACGATCCCCTCGAGAAGCACATTCGCACCTTGCTTGCACTCGATGCAGAATATATAGAGTTAAGTAGTGGTGAATTAGAGCAGCCAATTCATAGCGAAGTAACTCAGCAATCCCTTGTAAACAATGAATCTTTACTGCAGCAAGTTATTGCCCTACTTGCACTGGCTCACTATCAAAGTAGTGTAAACGACTTACGCCAACTACTAGACGCACCATCGCAAAGACTATTTATTAGCAAAATTAATAATCAATTAGTTGGCGTATGCTTAATCGCCATAGAAGGTGGTTTGAGTGAAGAACTTGCCCTACAGGTTATAAGTGGAGAGCGCCGTCCGCAAGGACATTTAATGGCGCAAGCACTCTCACAACTTAGCTTTAATAATGACTGTTTAACACAACTGAGCGCTCGCGTTGTACGAATAGCGATTGATCCGAGTTCCCACAATATAGGACTTGGTAGAAAGTTACTTAGTTATTGCGAGTCACAAGTAAAAGACCAATGTAGTTGGTTTGGTGCAAGCTTTGGCGCAACAGCGCAGTTACTTAATTTTTGGCAGAACCAAGGATTTGATACCGTAAAACTGGGATATCAACGCGATAAAAGCACCGCTGAACATTCGGCGCTTGTGGTTAAATGCTTCAGTGACAAAAGTACAATTCTTCAACCCCTAAAAAAGCAGTTTAAAAACGATTTCTTTTATGCTCTTTTAACACACTTTAAAACACTAGATTGGCAACTCGTGAATATTGTAATTGAAGGATTTAGCGACGAGTTAATAAGCCTAGAGACTCACGAGCGATTAGCGCTGCTCACTAAAAGTAACTTCACTCAATTTAGTATCTCTGCAACTCTTTGGCAGTTACTGAGTCAGTCACCTTCTTATATATTTCAATTAACAGAGTCGGATAAACAACTTTTAATAAAGTTAGTACTTCAAAATGAAAGTAATGAAAAAGTGATTCAACACTTAGGTTTATTAGGAAAAAAGCAGCTTGAGAATCAATTTAAACGTGCCATAAAAAACCTCACTAGCACCATCTAATAATTTCTAGTTGCCCTATCTCTGTTAAATTTTATCCATCTTTAAGCTATTTATTTAATTTGTTCTATCCTTAAAGCATTAATAGGTAAATTAAGATAAAGGCATGGAATTAATAAACTTTAAAGTGGGCTGCAAAACAATTTCGCTAAAAATACTCGATATTTTATTAACTGAGCGCTTTGACAATAATCTAACAACTTTACCCAACAATAATAAAAGCTTTATTGGTGTTAAAGATTATATGGATATACCAACGCCTGTTTTTGATTTAGGTATTATTTTAAATAATATCTCAACTGAACAAAGTAATGCGCATGTACTAAAGCAACTAAGAATATGGCAAGACAAACTATTAAACTGGTTTAATACCCTTCAAAGCAACTTATTAAATAGCTCGGCTTCTATTTCAAATAATGACGCCGAACTACAAGATTTTGTTTTGTTTTACAAAGAATTCAACACCGACAATGAAGACTTAAAATTAACAATGTCTCGGCTTGACGAGCCCTTCCAATCATTACTAGAAACAGCGAAAGCAGCCATAGCAGCCCATAATCAAAGTGATCATAAACACACATCAGCTCTGCTCGAAAAAATTAAGCGTAATAGTCTAATTCAGCTTGAGCGTTTATTTGAATCAGCTAAAGAACAAATAACATTAGACTATAAACCTATTATTGTTTTTACCACTAAAGACGGCTTGAACCCACATGTAGGGTTATTGGTAGATAAAGTCGAAGATAATATCGACTATAAAAAAGAAGACATTAAACCATTAGATAAGCTCACTGAGGTTGGTTTTGATCTAGACCCACAAACTAAAAATATGATGCGAGGATTAATCAAGCTCCCCCAAAAGCATAGTGTATTAATTGATCCAAGCGTAATATTTAAACCAGCTCAACTAGAAGAATCTGAAAGTGAAGAAACCCAAGCTTACGGACTATTTTAAATAGCCTTTAAATTTGGTTATAAACTTTAGTACTGAAGCAATGAGCTATTAAGTTCGAGTTATGACTGCAGGACCTGGAGTAAGTAATGTTCGCTATTCCCTTATATTTAAATTTTCCAGAATATCGTGGTTCCCACAGCGGTGGAGAGTCACAGTGAAATGCTACACACTCTTTGCGTCGGGAGTCGCTACGCTCGCCCGACCTACGTGCTAGGTGTTGTGTAAGTGTGTGTTAATTGCGCACATTTTACTTTTCTGCAGACGTAAAAAAGCCCGACTATTTCTAGTCGGGCTCTCTACAATTTGAAGCCTGGTACTGTCGTAGTGCCCACAGCGGTGGAGAGTCACATAACAAATGCTACACTATCGTTGGT
>NZ_JACJDY010000035.1:0-31953 GCF_014163785.1 Pseudoalteromonas sp. SR43-7
GGATACTTAGATGGTTTTGGCTTAACCCATCGGGGATATCTTCTATCCTCTCGTCTAGCTGGAAGCTTAAATAAGAGCAGTGTATTGAGTAAGTGTTGCCAGTGTATTGGAATGTTCCCTGGACTCATTATAGATACTGACGAGAAATACTGAATGACAGCCATCGAACTGCTAGAGAAACTAAGCTGGTTAGGCCATATCCCTGTGACTGTCGCCGCCATCGTCATTATTCTTCGTATTAAATTATAGGCGAGTAACACGCCCCATAGCTCCTGACGCACCATGTCAGGGCGCTTACTTCTTAAATGGTATGCGCTATCAAGCATGGTTTGTTTGATTTCTCTAAACCCAAGTTCTATCTCCCAACGATGACAATATAATTCAACAATTTCATTACCTGGATAACGCAATCTATCCGTCATCGAGGTTAATATACGGTAGCTTTTACCCTTTATTGTTTTACTGATTAATCTCGCTTTAATCGTTTCAGGAACATCGGGAAAGTTTTTTTGTGCATGCTTTGTTGTTTTCAATTCAATGATATGGTCATTTTTACCCGCGCTGGAGATGATTTCATACTGTAAGTCGGGCCTTGCTGGTATCAGCCAGTGCCTCATCTTCCCAGTTAGGTGCCAACGATTTAACAGGCCTAAAGAATAATATCCTTTATCAAACATAGTCAGTGAATTATCTGGTGTACGTTCAATTAAACGCTCAGCTAATTTCATCTCGTTGGTTTTATAGTTATCAAACTCGCTACTGAGCAGTTGATGGCTGGTCAATTCCATATGACAGACCATGCGTATTTGAGGAAAGGCTGTATCACCGTATTGGTTGCTACCTGAAGAGAAGGCTTTACGATTATCAGGCGTGTCGGCTGTTCGCCACACAACACCGTCAACAGCTAATAGGTTTAAACCATTCCATGTTTCGAATGACTGTTGCTTATACATTGATTGAGCAGACTTATTGAAAACGTGTTTAACGGGATCATCACCTAACCTTTGTCTCGCCTGTACCATCGCACTTGGAGCAACGAGTGGGTTCTTGCCTGGTAACATGATATCTAGCTTATTAGCGATATTCCAAACCGATTCTTTTCGAAACAATGCCATGCCAATAACTGACCACAAAACGGCCTCAAGCGGTAACCTTCGCTTACGAACGGTTGCAATCCCTGCTTGTTGAAAACCTTGTTCAATGATTTCAGGGTCAAGAATTTCTGATAATTTTTCAAAGGTATGGTATCGGCTGCTTTCTTCAAGTGTTGCTTGCAGTGCTTGTTCTATATTCACAAAAAAATCCGTAGTTAGTTTCCTAACTACGGATTTTGCATGATCGTTTGGATCGGTCAACCGGTCATTTTCTTAACTGATCGGCATTAGCCATTAGGCTCCTTTTTCGGTGTAAGTAATATTTTTACACGTCTAGATTAACTACGCGTAGAGCGTTAGTTTCGATAAACTCTCTACGAGGCTCTACTTGATCACCCATTAAGGTGGCAAATAATTGATCCGCGCCAACAGCATCTTCAATCGTTACTTGTAACATACGACGAGCACTAGGATCCATTGTTGTTTCCCAAAGCTGGCTTGGGTTCATTTCACCCAGTCCTTTATAGCGTTGAATGTAGATCCCGCGCTTAGATTCTGTGATCAACCATTCCAAAGCATCCACAAAGTTATCAACAGGTTTTGTTTTCTCACCACGTTGAATATAAGCACCTTCTTTTAGGATGTTTGCAATGTTAGTACCAGTCACAGCAATGCGTTGGTAGTCACGTGATGCAATAAAGTCATAATGAAGTACATGTGCTTTATCAACACCGTGCTGACGAATATTCACAATCGGGTAATACATATTACGCTCAGCGTCAAACTCTGTGCCTGCATGGAAAATAGTTGCATCTTCATCACGTGCAATCAGGTCATCAACTAACTCTTTTGTCCAAGCAATTACTTTAGCTTCGTCAGAAAGGTCATCAGTTTTCAACTCTGTTTGGTAGATTAAGCGCTCCATTACCGTGTTAGGATATTTACGCTTTAAACGCTCAATAACTTTAACTGTATTTTGGTAATCGTGAACGACTTTCTCTAGCGCTTCACCTTCTAGCGCAGGAGCATCTGCACTTGGATATAAAGCAGCATTATTAAGCGCAAGTGACGTTAAGTATTCTACTAATGCAGGATCATCTTTAATATAACGCTCTTGCTTACCCTTTTTCACTTTATAAAGTGGTGGTTGAGCAATATAAATATAACCGCGTTCTACAATTTCAGGCATTTGACGATAGAAGAATGTTAGTAGTAACGTACGAATGTGAGAACCATCCACGTCCGCATCGGTCATGATGATGATACGGTGATAACGTAATTTCTCAGGGTTATATTCGTCACGACCAATACCACACCCTAATGCAGTAATTAGTGTTGCTACTTCTTGCGAAGATAACATTTTATCAAAACGTGCTTTTTCTACGTTTAATATTTTACCTTTAAGCGGAAGAATAGCTTGGTTTTTACGGTTACGTCCCTGCTTGGCTGATCCGCCAGCAGAGTCCCCTTCCACTATATATAGTTCAGATTGGGCTGGGTCTTTTTCTTGGCAATCAGCTAGCTTACCTGGTAAGCCTGCTAAGTCCATTGCACCTTTACGTCGTGTCATTTCACGGGCTTTACGCGCCGCCTCACGTGCACGTGAGGCATCAATAATCTTACCTACAACAATTTTGGCATCAGTTGGGTTTTCTAGTAAAAACTCAGTGAATTTTTCAGCCATTGCTTGTTCAACCGCAGATTTAACTTCACTTGATACTAGCTTGTCTTTAGTTTGTGATGAGAACTTAGGATCAGGAACTTTAACACTAACAACAGCCGTTAAGCCTTCACGGGCATCATCACCGGTAGCATTGCTGGTTGTTTTAGCTTTTTTGTTAAAGCCTTCTTTTTCCATGTAGTTATTAAGTGTACGTGTTAGCGCTGATCTAAAACCGGCTAAGTGAGTACCACCATCACGTTGTGGAATATTATTTGTGAAACAGTAAATGTTTTCTTGGTATGCATCATTCCACTGCATTGATACTTCAACACTAATACCATCTTCTTCACGTTCGTGAGTAAAATGGAACACACCTTTATGTATAGGTGTTTTATTACGGTTTAAGTACTCTACGAAAGCTTGAATACCGCCTTCATATTTAAAGTGGTCAGATTTATTTTCTTCACGCTCATCATTTAAGATGATGCTCACACCTGAGTTTAGGAATGAAAGCTCGCGTAAACGCTTAGCTAAAATGTCGTAATGAAAATCTAAATTTGTGAATGTTTCAGCGCTTGGCCAAAAACGTAATTCTGTACCTGTTGTTTCTGAGTCACCAATTACAGCTAAAGGTGCATCTGGAACACCCATAGTATAAAACTGCTCATGAAGCTTTCCTTCACGACGAACAGTCAGTTTTAGTTTTTCTGAAAGTGCATTTACAACAGAAACACCAACACCGTGTAAGCCACCTGATACTTTATAAGAGTTATCATCAAACTTACCACCGGCATGAAGTACCGTCATAATAACTTCGGCTGCAGATACGCCTTCTTCTTCATGGATAGAAGTTGGGATACCACGACCGTTATCTCGAACTGAGACAGAACCGTCTAAGTGAATCGTTACATAAATATCATCACAATGACCTGCTAAGGCTTCATCGATCGAGTTATCAACGACCTCAAACACCATGTGGTGTAAGCCTGTGCCATCATCGGTGTCCCCAATATACATTCCAGGACGCTTTCTTACTGCGTCTAATCCTTTAAGTACTTTAATACTCGACGAGTCATAATTCTCAGACATGGTTAATCCCACTTATCTTGTTATTAGGTTGCCATGTTTCACGTGGAACATTTGTAGTTCTCGTTGCATGGGTTCCACCACAGCAGAAATACTTTCAGATAAAATTGAAGAGATAAAAATTTGAGAACTGCAGTGAGCAAGTAATTGTCCCACTTTCTCTTTTGTATCTTCGCCTAGTTCTGAAGGTAGATCATCTATTAGCAATATAGATTGCTTATCTGTCTCTGACTCAATTAAGCTATTTTGCGTAACTTTCAACGCATACAATAATAGCTTTAATTGACCGCGTGAGAATGTATTCTCCACACTGTTGCCAGCGACACTAAAACTAAAATCGGCCTTATGAGGGCCTTTACTTGTAAACCCTTGGCGAGCATCTCGCTCAAAGTTTTGCTCTAACGCATCTGCAAGAGATTCAGTCTCTTTCCAGCCTGCGCTAAAGGTCATTTCTAAATCGCGTACAAGCGTCAATTCTGCACACATTTTATCAAAAAATTGCTGCTTAAACCTACTTATATACGCCAATCTTAATTTATTTATTTCTTCAGCCAGTCTAACAAATTCTTTGTCCCAAAACTTAATTTGGTCAAAATAATTCTTGGGCTTAGTTTTTAACAATGCATTACGTTGTTTAAGTACTTTATTAAATGATTGCCACAAAAAAAAGAACTCATGTTCCACGTGGAACAAACCTAAATCTAAAAACTTTCTGCGCTCTTTAGGTCCACCAAAAAACAAAGAATAACTCTCTGGTGTAATAATTTGTACAGGCATAAGTTGAGC
This sequence comes from Pseudoalteromonas sp. SR43-7, assembly GCF_014163785.1. Classification (NCBI taxonomy): domain Bacteria; kingdom Pseudomonadati; phylum Pseudomonadota; class Gammaproteobacteria; order Alteromonadales; family Pseudoalteromonadaceae; genus Pseudoalteromonas; species Pseudoalteromonas sp. SR43-7. The sequence goes on from NZ_JACJDY010000035.1 coordinate 4,630, forward strand.
GAGTTCTGATATCTTACGGCTCGCCTTACCTTGAATTTTTAAATTGGTCTCACCCATTTGCGTTTTACTAATACCAATTGGAATTGATAAATCGTGTATTGTTTTACGCCCGTGAATTACAAATTGCTCTTGCTGGTGCGCAATAATACTTTTGTGTTTTGGAGTACGAAAAGATTTGCCATGAGAAAGGTAATATATAGCCTCTAAAAGGCTGGTTTTTCCGCTGCCATTTTCACCATAAATTATGTTAACGCCATTTACTGGTTCTAGCGTCAATGCCTCAATATTACGAAAATATTTGAGGCTCAAATGACTTAAGCTCATTGTGTATTTATAGTCTTATAAACGCATAGGCATAACAACATACATTGCTTCTTCATCACCCGCACCTTCAATTAGTGCACTGCTGTTTGAATCAGCTAATGTAAATAGTACATCTTCGGTTTTTAATGTATTTAATACATCAAGTACATAAGATACGTTAAAACCTATTTCTAGGTCAGCGCCTTCGTAACTTACTTCAACAACCTCTTCAGCTTGTTCTTGCTCTGGGTTATTGGCTGTAATTTTTAGTAAACCGTTTGATAAGTTTAAACGTACACCACGAAATTTTTCGTTAGATAAAATAGACACACGTTGAAACGCATTACGTAACCATTCACGGTTAGCCGTAATTACCTTATCGCCACCACGGGGCAATACTCGACGGTAATCAGGAAAGCGTCCATCCACCAATTTACTAGTAAACGTAAATTCTAAATCGATAATACGAATATGGTTAGCACCAAACTGAATTGTAACTAGTTCATCATCAGCAACCATAAGACGCATAATTTCTTGCACACCTTTGCGCGGAATGATTAACTGGCGCTGTGTATTAAGCGATTGTGTTAATTGCTTTTGCGCAATAGCTAAACGGTGACCATCTGTTGCAACTGTTTTTATATCTGTATTATCTACTTCAAACGACATACCGTTTAAGTAATAACGCACGTCTTGATTTGCCATCGAAAAATGAGTGCTTTCAAGTAATTTACGTAACTCTAAGCGAGTAAGTTGAAATTCAACCTCGCCATCCCACTGTTCTAAATTAGGAAAATCATCAGCAGATAAAGTCGTTAATGAAAAACGGCTTTTACCACTGGTTAAAAGTAATTGGTGCTCTTGCAAGCTTAAAGTAATGTCTGAACCATCTGGTAGACTTTTACAAATATCGAGTAACTTTTTAGCGGGTAACGTTAGTTTTGTATCGGCAATATCATCACCTACAAATACCCCAGAAACTAATTCAATTTCAAGGTCAGTACCCGTCATTGAAAGTTGTCCGTTTTCTACCACTAACAAAACGTTAGATAAGATTGGTAGCGTGTGTTTGCGCTCTATTGCACCCGACACTTGCACCAATGGCTTTAAAAATTGTTGTCTTGATATTGTTATTTGCATAATAAAGTCAGCCCTAAGATGACAATGTTCTTATTAAGTTTTGGTAATCTTCTTTAATTTCGTGGCTTTCGTCACGTAGTGATTTTATCTTACGACATGCGTGTAATACGGTCGTATGATCGCGTCCACCAAATGCGTCACCAATCTCAGGTAAGCTGTGATTAGTTAATTCTTTAGATAATGCCATGGCAACTTGGCGTGGCCTTGCTATAGAGCGGCTGCGGCGCTTAGACAATAGATCTGACACTCGAATTCGATAGTACTCAGCAACGGTGCGCTGAATATTATCTATCGTGACCAGCTTATCTTGCAAGGCAAGTAAATCGCGTAGTGCTTCTTTTACAAAATCAATCGAAATTGGACGACCTGTAAAATTAGCATTAGCAATTACACGGTTAAGTGCGCCTTCTAGTTCACGTACATTTGAACGTAATTTTTTGGCGATAAAAAAGGCAACTTCATGTGGTAAGTTAATCTTACTTTGCTGTGCTTTTTTCATCAAAATAGCAACGCGAGTTTCAAGCTCTGGTGGCTCAATCGCGATTGTTAATCCCCAACCAAAACGTGATTTAAGACGGTCTTCGACCCCTTCAATCTCTTTTGGATAACGATCAGAGGTTAAAATAATTTGTTGGTTGCCTTCAAGTAATGCATTAAAGGTATGAAAAAACTCTTCTTGTGAACGCTCTTTATTAGCAAAAAATTGAATATCATCAATCATTAATGCGTCAACACTGCGGTAATAGCGCTTAAATTCTTCTATCGCATTATTTTGCAGTGCCTTTACCATATCTTGAACAAAGCGTTCTGAATGCATGTAAACAATTTTAGCATCTGGCTTGTTTGCCATAATGCCGTTACCTACTGCATGTAATAAGTGAGTTTTACCTAAACCAGTACCACCGTAAATAAATACAGGGTTAAAAGCAGAGCCAGGATTATCGGCAACTTGAGTGGCCGCTGCTTTTGCTAATTGGTTTGACTTACCCTCAACAAAGCTGTCAAAGGTATAGTTTTCTTTAATGTTAGATTTGTAACCTGACTTAGGTGCAGGTTCAACAACAGGCTTTTGCTCACGAGGCTGTTGTTTTGTAGAAGCTTGTGGTGCTGATTGTGTTTCTATAACCGGTGTAGCTTGTGCATTTAATAAAGGCTTACTACCTACATCAAAACGTAGCTTTGGTGCTTCAACACCACAAATTTCTACTAATAATTCATTAATTCTATTTAGGTACTTTTCTCTTACCCAATCAAGCACAAAGCGATTAGGTGCATAAATCGTCAAGGTATCTTCGGTACTTTCTGCTTGTAGTGGTCTTACCCACATACTGAATTGCTGCGAAGGCAGCTCATCTTGCAATACATATAAACAACTTTGCCAAACCGACAGATACACAGTTAAACTCCCAGAGATATAATTTTTATTCCCGCACATCATTAATGATTATAAATCATACATTTATTGCGTTCAAATGGTCCAATAAGCGACCCAAGACCGCGTATTATGAAGGCACTTTATCCACAAGTAAAAGATTGATTTTTATAAAATTGTTGATATCGATGTATAAAATCATTAACAACCTGATTTAAAACAGTTTTTATTTTAGATCCGAAGAGGAGATCATAACAAAATAACACCAAGATCGCGAACCAAATTTACGATCCAATTTTCTTTTCCCCCGCTTTTATTCACTTTTTATACAGGGGCTGTGGAAAACTTCTTATTTATGATGATCCTATCAGATCGCTCTACATGATCTCTTCATGGACCATAAGTAGGCTATATACTGCGAACGTAATTATGATTGACTTTACGTTACTTACTCTATAATATCTCGCGCTCGCAATGGCACCTATGCCAGGATCGCGACCTGTATAGGATGTTTTAACTTTAACCGATCGGATGAGATTGTTATGAAAAGAACTTTTCAACCTAGCGTTTTAAAACGCAAACGTGCACACGGCTTCCGTGCTCGCATGGCAACTGTAAATGGCCGTAAAGTATTAGCACGTCGCCGCGCTAAAGGCCGCAAAGTTCTTTCTGCTTAATTTATAAGTGGAAGACTTTAGCTTTGGCAGGGAGTTACGTCTGTTAACTCCCTCGCATTACTCTCGCATATTTAATGAACCCGCTCGGGCTGCAACTCCTTTCTTTACTCTATTAGCTAAACCAAATGACCAAGAAAAACCTCGGTTAGGTCTTACTGTTGCTAAAAAACGCGTAAAAAAGGCATGCCAACGAAACCGTATTAAACGTCTCGCTCGCGAAAGTTTTCGTTTAAATCAACACAGCATCGATAATATTGATATTGTGCTTATGGTGAAAAGTGGTATAGATGAACAGTCTAATGAAGAATTAACCAAACAACTTACTAAATTATGGCGAAAAATTAACGAACGCTGTAAACCAGGTGCACCTAAACCGCCACCTTTTAAGAAACGCCCAAACAAATCAGCTAAATCTAATAAACAAACCTAATTGCAATAGAATTGCAGGGTTAATTAATGTATCTTTAGCTCACCTTTTAATCATGCATTTAAAATTTCTAATTGAGTCTTTAAATACATGATATCTATCTCACTAAACTTAAGTAGGGGCATAAACATCATGAGGTTAATTAAACCACTTGTTGCTTTTCCTAAGATTTGTTTAGTGTTATTTATCCGCGGTTATCAAAAGTGGATTAGCCCGCTGTTAGGTCCGCATTGTCGTTTTAATCCAAGCTGCTCACATTATGCAATTCAAGCAATTAATTTGCATGGATTTATAAAAGGTAGTTGGTTAGCTTTAAAACGCATATTAAAATGCCATCCTTTACATTCAGGTGGAGACGACCCCGTACCTGAAAAATTAACCCATATTAACCACCAACACGAGAAATAAGAGCTGTTATGGAATCGCAACGCACGTTTTTATTAATTGGCCTAATGCTAGTGTCGTTTTTATTGTTCCAAGAATGGGATAATGATTACAACAAGCCTAAAGCCGATCCAAGTGCCACAACACAAACACTACAAGCAAATTCACCAGAGTCGGATGATTATATTCCTTCATCGTCAGATTCAGGTTTACCCGCTTCAGCAACTTTAGCTAAACGTTCAGTTATTGAAATCACAACTGACGTTTTTAAAGTTAAAATTGACACCAAAGGCGGTGACATTGTTGAAACAGACCTTCTTCAATACGAAGAAACTAAAGGAAGTGAAACACCTTATATGCTTCTTGGTCAGCTTGATAGTGGCAAACAATACTTTTCACAAAGTGGCTTAATTGGCTTAAATGGCCCTGACGCGTCAGCTAACGGTCGCCCTACTTATAGTACCGAACAAAAATCATATACCTTAACGGGTGATGAGCTTCGCGTTCCACTTCAGTTTACTGATAGTAATGGTGTTAGTTTTACTAAAACGTATGTATTCAAAAAAGGTCAGTATGACGTAGGCTTAGAATACAAAATCAACAACACTACCAGCGCACCTCTTCAAGTACAGCTATACACGCAAATTAAGCGTACCGTACAAGAAAAAGGTAGCATGGTTGATCAAAACTATTTAGGTGCTGCATACGGTACTGACGAAGAACCATATGAAAAGTATAGTTTTTCAGATATGGCTGATAAAAACCTAAACAAAAACACGCAAGGTGGTTATGTTGCATTTATACAACATTACTTTGTAAGTGCTTGGGTTCCAATGCAGGATCAAACAAATACAATTTATAGCTTAATTACAAAAAGTAATGCCGCTATTATTGGTGCTAAAGATCCCGCTGTAAATATTCAAGCTGGTAGTGAGCAAACACTAACTGCTACTTATTATATGGGTCCGAAAGAGTCAGATATTCTTGAAGCGATTCACCCAGACTTAGACTTAACTGTAGATTACGGTTGGTTATGGTTTATTTCGCAACCTTTATTCGTATTGCTAAAATGGCTACATAGCATTTTAGGTAACTGGGGTGTAGCAATTATTGCCATCACTATTATCGTTAAATCGTTAATGTACCCACTTACTAAAGCGCAATACACTTCAATGGCAAAAATGCGTGCGCTACAGCCTAAAATGGCAGCTCTTAAAGAAAAGTTTGGTGACGACCGTCAAAAGTTCGGCCAAGCAACTATGGAAATGTACAAAAAAGAAAAAGTTAACCCAATGGGTGGCTGTTTCCCTATTTTACTTCAAATGCCGATTTTCTTAGCCTTGTTCTACGTATTCTTAGAATCTACTGAACTTCGCCATGCTGAATTTATTTTTTGGTTAACTGACCTTTCTGCACAAGACCCGTACTACGTATTACCAATCTTATTTGGTGCGAGTATGTTTGTGACGCAAAAACTACAGCCTATGACGGTAACTGATCCAATGCAGCAAAAAATGATGACCTTTATGCCGGTTATCTTCTCTGTATTCTTCTTATGGTTCCCATCGGGTTTAGTTCTTTACTGGTTAGTGTCTAACCTTATTTCTATTGTCCAGATGTTAATCATCTACCGTGGCATGGAAAAGAAAGGAATTAAAGTAAGAGGCTAACTAAGCTCCTACTTATATAAAGGCGACTTCGGTCGCCTTTTTTATTGCCTGTTTTTCACCAGAGTATTCGCGAGTGTTTATTTCATAGGTTACAATACCGCCATAAAGTTACTCATCGTTGGCAAATTAATAGCATGATCAATCAAGATACAATTGCAGCACAAGCAACTGCCCCCGGACGTGGTGGTGTTGGTATTATTCGCGTTTCAGGCAGCCTTGCTAAAAGTGTCGCCGAAAAAGTAGTAGGTAAAATTCCTAAAGTTCGCTACGCCGATTACGTGCCATTTAAAAGCCTAGCTGGCGAGCAACTTGACCAAGGTATTGCCATTTACTTTGCAGGTCCTAACTCATTTACTGGTGAAGACGTACTTGAATTACAAGGCCACGGCGGTCCTGTAGTACTTGATATGCTACTTAAAGAAATTAGTAAAATAGAGGGCGTTCGTTTAGCAAAGCCTGGTGAGTTTTCTGAGCGCGCATTTATGAATGACAAGCTTGATTTAACACAAGCAGAGGCCATCGCCGACTTAATTAATGCTACAAGCGAACAAGCTGCCAAAAGCGCCCTACAGTCTCTCCAAGGTGAATTTTCTAAACACATAGAAACGCTTGTAGAAAAAGTAATTCACTTACGTATGTATGTAGAAGCGGCAATAGATTTTCCTGATGAAGAAATTGATTTTTTATCAGACGGTAAAGTATCAGGCGACTTAGACGCCATTATTACCCAGCTTAATACCGTAACCAACCAAGCAAAACAAGGTAGCATCATGCGCGAAGGTATGCGTGTTGTTATTGCTGGGCGCCCAAATGCCGGTAAATCAAGCCTACTAAACGCCCTAGCCGGTCGTGAAGCTGCAATCGTAACAGAAATAGCCGGTACCACTCGCGACGTACTACGAGAGCATATACATATAGATGGTATGCCATTGCATATTATAGATACCGCAGGCCTACGAGAGAGCCCAGATAGAGTAGAACAAATAGGTATTGAACGGGCGTGGGATGAAATAAACCAAGCCGATCGCGTTTTATTTATGCTTGATGGCACTGACACTATAGATACTGACCCGCATAAAATTTGGCCTGAATTTATGGCCAAATTACCAGAAGGTATGGGGGTTACGGTCATCAGAAATAAAGCTGATTTATCGGGTGATATAGTCGGAATGGAGCAAGAGCAACAATACCCGGTCATCAGCTTAAGTGCTAAAAATGCTGACGGTATTGAGCTTGTTCGCGAGCATTTAAAAGCCTGTATAGGCTTTCAAGGCGCAACAGAGGGTGGCTTTATGGCGCGCCGTCGTCATTTGGATGCGCTAGAGAGTGCTGCTTATCATTTAGAAACAGGTAAAACACAATTAGAAATGCACATTGCTGGTGAAATATTGGCTGAAGAACTGCGTTTAACACAGCAGTATTTAAACGAAATAACCGGTGAATTTACCTCAGACGACTTACTTGGCAAGATATTTAGCTCATTTTGTATTGGTAAATAAGCACCTTATTACAGATATATTTTTATTATAAGAGCACTTAGGTGCTCTTTTTTTATGTAAAATATTCACTATAAAATATGTATTTGTACCGTCAATCCCAGCCAGTTCTGCCAATAAAATCATACCCAAAGCGATAATTATTACCAGCCAGATTATGTAGATTAGACAGTGAAAAGAGCCTTTAAGTAAGGTATTAATAGCGCAAGTAACACCCATTTTAAGGTCAAAACCGATACATATTTCAAACAAAAATACGTTTTAAAATCGTTATCCTCCACACAAAAGTTAGTTATAAATAGCTTTTTTATAATTACCTAGCTCATAAAAACTGATGTTATTTGCTCAATTTAAGAGCTAAAACGTGAAGATCAACACTCTAAAAAACCAACTTTATACAACATATGGACAGACGATCACTGCGGCTTTTTAATAAAAATGACTCGAGATTTGAGTGCGTCAAACTTTTGATCTACCAATCCACCAGCAAAATACATAGAAAAAGCAGCTATAAATACGCATTAAATTAAATATATTGAGATCACTTATCCACAAAATCTAATTTTTAGCTCAAATAAATAGTAAATTGAGCTACCACACAGAGAAAAACCTAACGATCTATTAAAATTATCTGTTTATAAGCTTATTTTTAATTAATTTCGTTAGATCAGCCCAATTAGATCATTTAATAAAATTATTTTCGATCTAAATTTAAGGTTATCAACAACCTTTATATCCACATTATGATCACCTTGTGCTTTTTATGCCTAGATTTATAATTAAATCTTTCACTAAATAGTAATATCAATAACTTAGCGATTATTAAACAACCTAAAAGGTGTGTTTAAACAGAGCTTTCCCCACTGTTATCAACAACTTGATCAGAAGATTACATTTAAAGATATTTTGTTAACCCCTATAATATCAACAACTTAAGGAGCCGCTTTCAAATAAGAATAAAATTAGCACAAAAATAGTTATACAAAAAAGCACTCTTAACTTTACTGTTACTCACACTCAGTTATCATAGGCAGCAATTAAAACCAATGTGATCACTAATATTCATGAGTTCAGTAAATCTTATTGTTGGCAGCCAAATGGGATCAGCCGAGTATGTTGCAGAGCAACTAAGCGACGCGCTTAATAACCTTGGTATTACTACACAACTACATGATCAACCTGAATTTAGCGATATTGATCAGCAAAATACCATTTGGTTAATTTGCACATCTACTTATGGTGCAGGTGATTATCCTGAAAACTTTATTAGCTTTGTTGAAGATGTGACTCAAGCTAATGATTTATCAGAATTAAAATACTCAGTAATCGCTTTAGGTGATACCAGTTATGACACTTACAACCAAGCTGGACGTAATATAGATGCCTTATTATCTCAAAAAGGCGCTATAAAAGTAGCAGAACGCTTAGAGCTTAATATTCTCGATGAAGCACTACCAGAAGACACAGCATTAGCATGGTTAGACTCTTGGATAACCAAAACAGGCTTAAAATAGATAGATCAAGTAAAAAGTTATATATAAAGTTACCCACAATTTACTAATAATTTAATAGATTTTGTGGATAAAGATTGAATAAACTGCTTTTTAAAGCATGCTTATCCATGGGATAAGATCCAACTGATTCAGCCCTGTGCATAAGGTGCCTTTTTGATCAGAGCTTATTTGCTGGATGATCCGATCATATTAACACCTTTAGATCTGATCTAATTTCATGTTTTAAATGAAGATCTAAACCTTATCAACAGAAAAGCTGATCAGTAGTAGTAATAGTAATAAAAGATCTCTTTAAAAGATCCTTTATATTATTAGAGATCACATACTTAGATCTTGCTCTTTGTTTAATCATTTATCTTCTGCCAATTTCTAGGTAGAATACGCTCCCTTTTGAAGTTTACCGGTTTGATTTAAGTAGGATCCCATTAATGATTTTTCACGAAAATTTTGACGTTATCGTAGTAGGTGGTGGACATGCTGGCACTGAAGCCGCATTAGCAGCTGCCCGTATGGGGATGAATACCCTGCTACTGACTCACAATATGGATACCCTTGGTCAAATGTCTTGTAACCCAGCGATTGGTGGGATTGGCAAAGGTCATTTGGTAAAAGAAATTGATGCGCTTGGCGGTGCAATGGCACAGGCCATTGACAAAGGCGGGATCCAATTTCGCACACTAAACTCTTCAAAAGGACCTGCTGTTCGTGCAACTCGAGCACAAGCAGATCGCGCTTTGTACAAAGCAGCTATTCAAACAACATTACAAAATCAAGATAACCTTAAGATTTTTCAACAATCATGTGATGATCTTATTGTTGAAAACGATCGTGTTACTGGCGTAATAACTCAAATGGGTTTACGTTTTAGTGCTCCAAGTGTTGTTTTAACCGTGGGTACTTTTTTAGGTGGCCAAATACACATTGGTTTAGAAAATTACAAAGGCGGTCGTGCTGGTGATCCACCATCAATTGCATTGGCTGAACGTTTACGCGAACACCCTTTTAGAGTGGATCGCTTAAAAACAGGTACTCCGCCACGTATTGATGCACGTACTGTTGATTTTACAAAAATGGAAGCACAGCCTGGTGATATGCCAACACCTGTATTTTCATTTATGGGTAAACAATCAGATCACCCACAACAAATACCGTGTTACATCACTTACACAAACGAAAAAACACATGATGTTATTCGTAAAAACCTACATCGCTCACCTATGTATTCAGGTGTTATTGAAGGTATTGGTCCACGCTATTGCCCATCAATTGAAGATAAAATTGTACGTTTTGCGGATAAAGATAAGCACCAAATATTTGTTGAACCTGAAGGCTTAACATCATACGAATTATATCCAAATGGTATTTCTACTAGTTTACCGTTTGATGTACAACTTGAGATTGTGCAATCTATTTCTGGTTTTGAAAATGCACATATTTGTCGACCAGGCTATGCAATAGAATATGACTACTTTGATCCACGCGACTTAAAACAGTCTTTAGAAACAAAATTTATCGAAGGCTTATTTTTCGCGGGTCAAATTAACGGGACTACCGGTTATGAAGAAGCGGGTGCACAAGGCTTAATTGCAGGTATGAATGCTGCATTAAAAGTGCAAGGTAAAGACTCTTGGACGCCACGTCGCGATGAAGCTTACGTGGGCGTATTAATTGACGACTTAGCAACACTAGGTACGAAAGAACCGTACCGGATGTTTACTAGCCGTGCCGAATACCGTTTACTACTTCGTGAAGATAATGCAGATATTCGCTTAACTGAAAAAGGCCGTGAGCTGGGTTTAGTTAATGACGAACGTTGGCAGGCATTTAACGAAAAAATGGAAGTAATTGAGAAAGAAAAACAACGCATTAAAGATACGTGGATTCATAAAGATCACGTCGTTGTTGATCAAGTAAATGCATTACTAAAAACACCATTAACTCGTGAAGCAAGTTTAGAAGAATTACTTCGTCGTCCAGAGATTCGTTATAACGATCTTATGGCTATTGACGGTTTAGGATCTGAATTTACAAACGTAGCAGCACTTGAACAAGTTGAGATCCATACTAAGTACGCAGGCTATATTGCGCGTCAACAAGATGAGATCAATAAGCAGCTTCGTCATGAGCAAACAATTTTACCAAAAGAGTTTGATTACAAAACTGTATCAGGTTTATCAAATGAGGTTGTTGCTAAGCTTATTGAGTCACGTCCAGACACTATTGGCCAAGCATCGCGTATTTCTGGTATCACCCCAGCGGCGATTTCGCTATTATTAGTGTATCTGAAGAAGCAAGGCTTATTACGCAAATCTGCGTAACGATAAGGGTACATAGTGTTACAGCAACAATTAACTACATTGTTAGCGCAAACTGATATTGCGCTAACACAAAAACAACAGCAACAGCTAGTTCGTTACGTCGAGTTATTAGATAAGTGGAATAAAGCTTATAATTTAACTTCGGTACGCTTACCTGAAGAAATGATGATTAAGCATATTATGGATAGTTTAGTTGTTGCACCTCACTTACCCGGTCATCATTATATTGATGTTGGCACAGGGCCTGGCCTTCCGGGCATTGTATTAGCGATTGCATTACCTAACACACAATTTGTGTTATTAGATAGTCTAGGTAAACGCGTTCGCTTTTTAATGCATGTTAAACATGAGCTTGGCCTTGATAACGTAACACCTGTTCAGTCAAGAGTTGAAGAATATCAGCCAAGTGTTAAATTAGATGGCGTACTCAGTCGTGCATTTGCTTCATTACAAGATATGGTTGACTGGTGTTCGCACTTAATTGATCATTCGGGTAAATTTATAGCGCTTAAAGGTGTGTTCCCTAGTGAAGAGCTAGAGTCATTACCTACTGGCGTTAAGTTTGAGCAAAAAATTGCATTAGAAGTACCTAAGTTAGATGCACAACGACATTTAATTATTCTTTCTAAAGACTAGGGATCAGAGACACTGTGGCAAAAGTCATCGCATTAGCAAATCAAAAAGGTGGAGTGGGTAAAACTACAACCGCTGTAAACCTCGCTGCGTCTATGGCTGCAACGAAACGTAAAGTGCTGTTAATTGATCTCGATCCGCAAGGCAATGCGACTATGGGAAGTGGCGTAGATAAGTACGGCGACGTACCAACTATTTACGACTTACTTATTGAAGATAAACCTATAGAAGACGTTATTATCAAAGAAACGTCTGGCGAATACCATATGATTGCTGCAAACGGTGATGTAACCGCTGCAGAAGTTAAACTTATGGAATTATTTGCCCGTGAAGTGCGTTTACGCAACGCACTTGAAAAAATTCAGGACCAGTACGAATTTATTTTTATCGACTGTCCGCCCTCTCTAAATATGTTAACTGTTAACGCAATGGCCGCAGCTGATTCTATTTTAGTGCCAATGCAGTGTGAGTATTATGCACTTGAAGGATTAACCGCATTAATGGATACGATTACGCAACTTGCTAAGTTAGTAAACCCTAGCTTACAAATTGAAGGCATACTTCGTACTATGTACGATCCGCGTAATCGTTTAGCAAATGACGTATCAGAACAATTAAAACAACATTTTGGCGACAAAGTATACCGTACGGTGATCCCGCGTAATGTTCGTTTAGCAGAGGCACCTAGTTTTGGTACACCTGCTATGTATTATGACCGGGCATCAAGTGGCGCTAAAGCATATTTAGCGCTCGCTGGTGAAATGTTACGTAGAAAAGAAAAAACAGCGTCCGTTGTCGCCTAACTTTGAGGTAAAAAAATAACATGTCTGCTAAAAAACGAGGTTTAGGCCGAGGACTCGATGCACTTTTAAGTTCGTCAAAGCCTGCACCAAGCGTAAGCAAGGAACAAGACACATCAAACGTGACTGAAGCTGTAAAAAATGCGGCTGAGCCAACTAACAGTGAATTACAAAAACTCCCAATCGAGTTTTTACACTCTGGTAAATATCAACCTCGTAAAGACATGTCCGAAGAGGCACTAGAAGAGCTTGCTAGTTCTATTCGCTCACAAGGTATTATTCAACCTATAGTCGTGCGCCCTATTGCACAAAATAGTTTTGAAATTATCGCTGGTGAGCGTCGTTGGCGTGCAGCGCAAATAGCTAAGCTTGAAACAGTACCTTGTATTATAAAAGACGTACCAGATGAAGCTGCAGTTGCTATTGCACTAATAGAAAATATTCAGCGTGAAGACTTAAATGCCATGGAAGAAGCGGTTGCGTTAAATCGTTTACTTAATGAGTTTGAACTAACACATCAACAAGTAGCAGATGCAGTTGGTAAATCACGTACTACAGTAACTAACTTACTTCGTTTAAATAATCTAAACAGTGATGTAAAAATACTGTTAGAACATGGCGATATTGAAATGGGGCATGCTCGTTGTTTATTAGCCCTTGAGGGAGAAGCACAATCAGATGCTGCTCGTTTAGCTGTCGCTAAAGCACTAACCGTTCGTGAAACCGAAAAGTTAGTTCGTTCAATTTTAGAACCAGTGCCAGCTAAAGAAATAGCTGAAAAAGATCCAGATGTTAAACAGTTAGAGCAACAACTCGCTGAAAACCTAGGTGCCAAAGTAGAAATAAATTACAACAAAAAAGGCAAAGGTAAGCTTGTTATTTCTTATACAAATTTGGACGAACTTGACGGCATTTTAAATCGCATTAATCAAGACAATACCCACCATTAGTTTTCTACATGTCTAAAAAGGGACATTTGTAGCTATTTCGTGTTACAAAGCGTCTACTCAAGTTGCAAAACTGGCAGGATTAAGTATAATTTCGCCAGTTTTCACACCCTAACAATTAGAACGCAATAAAGGTTAACTAAACGTGACTGATAAGTTAGCGAGTCCATATCGACTTGCCGTATTAAAGTTAATTTGCCTTCAGGGTGTTGTAGCATTAGTTGCTGCTGTAATTATTTGTTTTAGTTCGGGAGTCAATGCCGCGCTTTCATCACTCGCTGGTGGAGTTGTCGCAGTACTTCCGCACTTTGTATTTGGTCTTTATGCATTCAGACATATGGGTGCAAGTCGAGCAAATCAAGCGTATGCCTCGTTGAAACGCGGCAACGGATTAAAATTTATGCTAACAATTGTATTGTTTGCGCTAGTACTGAAGCATTTTCCGGTAATTTTATTACCCTTTTTTAGTACTTATATACTGGCGCTCTTTACTGGATTGTTCGCACCCGTTTTTTTTAAACATTAACTTTGGGATATAACATGGCAGCAGAAGAAGTTACTCTATCTGGCCATATCCAGCACCATTTGACCAATGCTAAGATGTGTTCGACCGATACAGGTCTCGCCTTCAATAAAGCATGTACGGATAGTGGTTTCTGGACATGGCATATAGATACCCTCGCATGGTCTATCGGTTTAGGTCTTATATTTTTATGGATCTTTCGTAGTGCCGCTAAAAAATCAACACTAGGTGTACCTGGAAAATTTCAATGTTTCATTGAAATGGTAGTAGAGTTTGTTGGTGACAACGTACGTGATACTTTCCATGGTAAAAGCAAGCTTATTGCACCATTAGCATTAACAATATTCGTTTGGATATTTTTAATGAACTTAATGGATTTAATACCGGTTGACTTTTTACCTGCATTGGCTGGTTTTGTTGGTGAAACTGCGTTTGGTATGGATTCACACGATGTGTACATGAAAATTGTACCAACGACTGACATTAATATGACTGCAGCGCTAGCGCTGGGTGTATTTATTTTAATGATAGGCTACTCAATTAAAATAAAAGGAATCGGTGGTTTTATTAAAGAACTAACACTTCACCCGTTTAGTTCAAATAATACTGCACTACAAATCCTTTTAATCCCGTTTAACTTATTACTTGAACTGATTGCGCTGGTTTCTAAACCGTTTTCATTAGCGCTACGTCTGTTTGGTAACTTATATGCAGGTGAATTGATTTTCATCTTGATCGGCGCTATCGGATTTATGCAATTACCATTGCATTTTGTTTGGGCTGTATTCCACATCTTAGTAATTGTATTGCAAGCATTCGTATTTATGATGCTAACAATCGTATACCTAAGCATGGCTAGCTCAGATAATCACTAATTTTATATTTACAATTTTACTTTTACTTTTAACTTTACAATTGAAACTTTGGAGAAATAAATGGAAGCTTTAGAATTATTAAACGGCTTAAAATACATCGCAGTAGCTTTACTAATCGGTTTTGGTGCAATCGGCACTGCAATCGGTTTTGGTAACATGGGCGGTAAATTCCTTGAAGCATGTGCGCGTCAACCTGAGCTTGCACCTTCGCTACAAGTTAAGATGTTTATTCTTGCTGGTCTAATCGATGCTGTAGCAATGATTGGTGTTGGTATCGCTATGGTATTGTTGTTCGTACTTTAATTTTATTTTTTGAACAGCTTACTATTTAAGGAGGAGCGGTTGTGAATTTAAACGCCACTCTTATCGGTGAATTGATTGCGTTTACGGTGTTCGTATTATTTTGTATGAAATACGTATGGCCACCACTAAACGGTGCAATTGAAGCTCGCCAGAAAAAAATCGAAGATGGTTTAGCTGCCTCTGATAGAGCCGAAAAAGACTTAGAACTTGCGCAAAAGAAAGCTGCTGAACAGCTTAAAGATGCAAAAGCTCAAGCGGCTGATATCATTGATCAAGCTAAAAAGCGTGCAGTGCTAATTGTTGACGAAGAAACACTTCGTGGTCAGCAAGAGCGTGAAAGTATCATTGCTCAAGGGCACTCTGAAGTTGAGTCTGAACGTAATCGCATAACAGAAGAGCTACGTAAGCAAGTAGCAACTCTGGCAGTGATTGGTGCAGAACGTATTTTAGAGCGTGAAATTAATCAAGCCGCACATAGTGACATCGTTGAAAAACTTGTCGCTGAGCTGTAATTAGGAGGGTATGAGCATGTCTAATTTGACTACTATCGCTCGCCCATACGCTAAAGCGGCTTTTGAACTTGCCGTTGAGAAAGGCACTCTAGAAAGCTGGAATGATATGTTGTTCTTTGCAGGCCACGTAGCCAGCAATGAACAAGCATCATCTGCTTTAGCAGGTATGCCTACAGCTACTGCACAAGCTGAATTATTTATTCAACTTTGTGCTGAGCAGCTCAACGAACAAGGTCAGAACCTAGTTAAGGTGATGGCTGAAAATGGACGTTTGACAGCTCTACCTGACGTTGCTGAGTTATTTGCTGAATTTAAAGCAGAATACGATAAAGAAATCGAAGTAGATGTGATTTCTGCAACTCCTCTTGTTGCTGCGCAACAAGAGTCATTGGTAGCGGCACTTGAAAAACGTTTCGCACGCAAAGTTAAGCTGAATTGTAGTGAAGACGCGTCAGTGGTTGGTGGACTTATTATTAGGTCTGGCGACACTGTAATCGACGGTACTATTCGCGGTAAATTAAGCCGCTTAGCTACAACACTACAATCGTAATTGGGAAAAAGAGCATGCAACTTAATTCCACTGAAATTTCAGATCTGATCAAACAACGTATTGAGAAGTTCGAAGTTGTAAGTGAAGCTCGTAACGAAGGTACTATTGTATCTGTTACTGACGGTATCATCCGCATCCACGGTCTTGCTGACTGTATGCAAGGTGAAATGATTGAGCTTCCTGGCAGCCGTTATGCTATCGCACTAAACCTTGAGCGCGACTCAATTGGTGCAGTAGTAATGGGTCCGTACGCTGACCTTACTGAAGGCGTAAAAGTATATACAACTGGTCGTATTTTAGAAGTTCCTGTTGGTCCTGGTCTACTTGGTCGTGTTGTAAACACACTAGGTGCTCCAATCGATGGTAAAGGCGCTTTAGATAACGACGGGTTTGAACCTGTAGAAAAAATTGCACCAGGTGTAATCGAGCGTAAATCAGTAGATGAGCCAGTTCAAACTGGTTATAAATCTATCGATGCGATGATTCCAGTTGGTCGTGGTCAACGTGAACTTATCATCGGTGACCGTCAAACAGGTAAAACTGCACTAGCAATCGATGCAATCATCAATCAAAAAGACACAGGCGTTAAGTGTGTGTACGTTGCGATTGGTCAAAAAGCATCTACTATTGCAAACGTAGTTCGTAAATTAGAAGAGCATGGTGCACTAGCAAATACTATCGTAGTTGTTGCATCTGCTTCTGAATCTGCGGCACTTCAGTACTTAGCACCGTTCGCGGGCTGTACTATGGGTGAATACTTCCGTGACCGTGGTGAAAACGCATTAATCGTATATGATGATTTGTCTAAGCAAGCAGTTGCTTACCGTCAAATTTCATTACTACTTAAGCGTCCACCAGGCCGTGAAGCATACCCAGGTGACGTATTCTACCTTCACTCTCGTCTTTTAGAGCGTGCATCGCGTGTAAACGCAGATTACGTTGAAAAGTTCACTAATGGTGAAGTGAAAGGTAAAACTGGTTCATTGACGGCATTGCCAATCATTGAAACTCAAGGCGGCGACGTTTCTGCGTTCGTACCGACTAACGTTATCTCTATCACCGATGGTCAGATCTTCTTAGAAACTGACTTATTCAACTCAGGTATCCGTCCGGCAGTAAATGCTGGTATCTCGGTATCGCGTGTTGGTGGTGCTGCACAAACTAAAATCGTTAAGAAACTAGGTGGCGGTATTCGTCTAGCCCTAGCTCAGTACCGTGAATTAGCTGCGTTCTCGCAGTTCGCGTCTGACCTTGATGATGCTACTCGTGCTCAACTTGAGCATGGTGAGCGTGTAACAGAGCTAATGAAGCAGAAACAGTACGCGCCAATGTCTGTTGCTGAAATGTCTTTGTCGTTATTTGCTGCTGAAAAAGGCTTCCTTCAAGACATCGAAATTTCGAAAATCGGTGACTTTGAAGCAGCTTTACTTTCTTATGCAACTAGCACATACGCAGAGCTTGTGGCTCAAATCAATGAAACTGGTAACTTGAATGCCGAGATCGAAGCGCAGCTTAAAGAACTTCTTACGAAGTTCAAGTCTACGCAAACTTGGTAATTTAGTTATTAATGGTGCGCTTTAGGAAACTAAAGCACACCTTGATTCGGAGAGAGAGTCATGGCCAGCGGAAAAGAGATTAAAAGCAAGATCGGGAGTATTAAAAATACTCAAAAGATCACTAGCGCAATGGAAATGGTTGCTGCGTCTAAAATGAAAAGGGCGCAAGAACGCGTTGCTTCAAGCCGTCCATACGCTAATAAATTACGTGAAGTAATTGGTCGTGTTGCTCAAGCAAATCTTGATTTTACTCACCCGTTCTTAAAAGAACGTGAAGTAAAACGAGTTGGTTATATTGTTATCTCTACAGACCGTGGTCTGTGTGGCGGCCTAAACTCAAACGAGTTTAAGAAAGTTGCACTTGATGTTAAAGCGTGGAAAGAGAAAGGTGTTGATGCTGAATTTGCTACTTTAGGTAGTAAGGCAGCAGGCTTCTTTCAACGTTTTGGTGGTCAACTACTCGCTAAAAAAGCGGGCCTAGGAGATAAACCTTCAGTACAAGACGTTATTGGTCCTGTAAAAGTTATGCTTGATGCATTTTCTGAAGGCAAAATAGACCGTTTATTCTTGGTATATAACAAATTCGTTAATACCATGAAGCAAGAGCCAATTATAGATCAGTTACTCCCTTTGCCAAAAGCTGAAGAAGAAGTATCTGCTCACACATGGGATTACTTATACGAGCCAAACCCAGAGGCTATTTTAGAGTCTTTGTTAGTACGCTTTATTGAGTCTCAAGCATACCAAGGTGTGGTAGAAAATGCTGCCTCAGAACAGGCTGCTCGTATGGTTGCAATGAAAGCTGCAACTGATAACGCAGGTGACCTTATGGACGAGCTACAGCTTGTTTATAACAAGGCTCGCCAAGCAGCAATCACACAAGAAATTAGTGAGATTTGTTCTGGCTCAGCAGCAGTTTAATGCTTCAGGTAAAGATTAACGAGAGGAATAGACATGAGTTTAGGTAAGGTCGTCCAAATTATCGGCGCCGTTGTGGATATTGAATTTCCACAAGATAGCGTGCCAGCGGTATACCACGCACTAAGAGTAACAGATGGCGATTTAGCTGGTTTGACTTTAGAAGTTCAACAACAGCTAGGTGGCGGTGTAGTGCGTACTATCGCTATGGGTACTACTGATGGTTTACGTCGTAGTGCTTTAGTTATGAATACAGGTGAATCGATTCAAGTTCCAGTTGGTAAAGCAACACTTGGTCGTATCATGAACGTACTTGGTGAGCCAATCGATGAAGCGGGTCCAATCGGCGAAGAAGACCGTATGTCTATTCACCGTGCAGCGCCTTCATACGAAGAGCAATCAAGTTCAGTTGAGCTTTTAGAAACTGGTATCAAGGTTATCGACCTTGTATGTCCGTTTGCTAAAGGTGGTAAAGTTGGTTTATTCGGTGGTGCCGGTGTTGGTAAAACTGTAAACATGATGGAACTTATCCGTAACATCGCAATCGAGCACAGCGGCTACTCAGTATTCGCAGGTGTTGGTGAGCGTACACGTGAGGGTAACGATTTCTACCATGAGATGAACGATTCAAACGTACTTGATAAAGTATCGCTTGTATACGGTCAGATGAACGAGCCTCCAGGTAACCGTTTACGCGTAGCGTTAACAGGTCTTACTATGGCTGAAAAGTTCCGTGATGAAGGTCGCGATGTACTTTTCTTCGTAGATAACATCTACCGTTATACTCTTGCTGGTACAGAAGTATCTGCACTACTTGGTCGTATGCCATCAGCGGTAGGTTACCAGCCTACACTTGCTGAAGAAATGGGTGTGCTTCAAGAGCGTATCGCTTCTACTAAGACGGGTTCAATTACATCAATCCAAGCGGTATACGTACCTGCGGATGATTTAACAGATCCATCTCCAGCAACTACCTTTGCTCACTTAGACGCAACAGTAGTACTTTCACGTGATATCGCATCACTTGGTATCTACCCAGCGGTAGACCCACTTGATTCATCTTCACGTCAACTTGACCCACAAGTAATTGGTCAAGAGCACTACGATACAGCACGTGGCGTTCAAACAGTTCTTCAGCGTTACAAAGAACTTAAAGACATCATTGCAATCCTAGGTATGGACGAGCTTTCTGACGAAGATAAGCAACTTGTATCTCGTGCACGTAAAATCCAACGTTTCCTATCTCAGCCATTCTTCGTGGCAGAGGTATTTACAGGCGCGTCTGGTAAATACGTATCACTGAAAGATACAATTGCTGGCTTCAAAGGCATTTTAAACGGCGAGTTTGATGAGCTTCCAGAGCAAGCGTTTTACATGGTTGGCTCTATCGAAGAAGCTCAAGAAAAAGCCAAAGGCATGTAACTAGGAGGGTAGTATGACAGCTATGACTGTACATCTTGACGTAGTAAGCGCAGAGCAGAGCTTGTTCTCTGGTCTTGTTGAATCGATTCAAGTATCTGGTAGTGAAGGCGAGCTGGGTGTAAACCTAGGTCATGCTCCACTACTAACTGCCCTTAAACCTGGTATGGTACGTTTAGTTAAGCAATATGGTCACGAAGATGTGTTATATGTTGCTGGCGGTACATTAGAAGTTCAACCAAATCACATCACGATTCTTGCAGATACTGCGGTTCGTGGTGAAGATTTAGATGAAGATTCTGTACAAAAAGCTAAACGTGAAGCTGAAGAACATATGGCGAATTCGTCAGCTGTTGAGTTTGATTATCAACAAGCGGCTACGCGACTGGCAGAAGCAGTTGCTCAGTTACGCGTAATTCAGCAATTACGTCACAAGTAAGCCTATCCGGTTTTGAAAAGCCCACTTTATGTGGGCTTTTTTGTGTCTGTAATTTAAACATGGTGTATCGCTTATTTATAATTGTTAAATAACAGGTCTATCAGACTATTATCTGTGCTTTATCACTTATATCCTTCACCAATCCTCGCTACAATAACGTCATCCAATTAAGTGTGTTTTTCAGTCAAGATTCAGTACGAATAAACTAACCTACTGAGTATCTGCACAAGAAGTGATTTACGTAATCTTCTGCACAAACATAATACTTATTTAGCTAAAACAACGGAAAAAGGAAATTGTTTTAATGGCTCTAACAACTGTTATTCTTGCTGCGGGTAAAGGTACTCGTATGCGTTCTGCTCTACCTAAAGTTTTGCACAATGTTGCAGGTAAACCAATGGTACAGCACGTTATTGATAATGCGATGGCATTAGGTGCAACGACTACAAACTTAGTTTACGGACACGGCGGCGAACTATTACAACAGCAACTTGCCGATAACGATGTAAATTGGGTACTTCAAGCAGAGCAACTTGGTACTGGCCACGCAGTCGCGCAAGCCAACTCTCATATTAACGATGAAGACACAGTATTGATTTTATACGGCGATGTACCGCTAACAAAACAATCAACTCTAGAGCGTTTATTAGCTGCAACACCTAAAAATGGTTTAGCGGTATTAACGGTAAATTTGGTAAACCCAAATGGCTATGGTCGCATGCTTCGTGTCGGTGGTAAGTTAGTCGGTATTGTTGAGCAAAAAGATGCAAGCTCAGAGCAGTTACTTATTAACGAAGTAAATACAGGCATTATGGCTGTTAACGGTAAGCTATTAAAAACATGGTTAGGTAACTTATCTAACAATAATGCACAAGGCGAGTACTACTTAACAGATATCGTTGCAATGGCTCACAATGAAGGCGTAGAGATCACTTCAGCGCAACCAGATCATGCAATGGAAGTTGAAGGCGCAAATAACCGTGTACAACTTGCAGGCTTAGAGCGCGCTTACCAAGCATGGCAAGCAGAAGAGTTAATGTTAAATGGCGCTACCCTGGCCGACCCTGCTCGTATTGATGTTCGCGGAAATGTTAAAACAGGCGAAGACGTATTAGTTGATATAAACGTTATCTTTGAAGGTGATGTAACCCTTGGTAACAATGTACAAATTGGCCCTAACTGTGTACTTAAAAACTGTACCATAGGCGATAACGTGGTAATAAAGGCTAATACCCTAATTGAAGATGCAAGCGTAGCTGCTAAATGTACGCTAGGCCCTTATGCTCGCCTTCGCCCAGGCGCTGTTATGGAAGAAGACTCACACATTGGTAACTTTGTTGAGATGAAAAAAACCCGTTTAGGCAAAGGCTCAAAAGCCAACCACTTAAGTTATTTAGGTGATGCTGAAATTGGCGAAAAAGTGAATATTGGCGCTGGTACTATTACCTGCAACTACGATGGTGTTAATAAATCAAAAACTATTATTGGCGATAATGCTTTTATTGGCTCTAATTCATCACTCGTTGCCCCAGTAAATATAGGCGCAACTGCAACAATTGGTGCAGGCTCTGTGATCACCAGTACCGTTGAAGATGACCAATTAGCAATAGCACGCTCTAAACAGCGTAATTTAACGGGTTGGAAACGCCCAGTTAAAAAATAACAATTAGAGGCTACTTAGGTAGCCTTTTTTATTTTAGTTGAAGTTTAAATTGCTCTTTATAGCGTCTAGATAGGTTTAGTACTTTACCTGTAGTTAATTTTATTTCACTGTCGCCACTGGATAGTGGTGTAATAGACTCCACTTTATCGAGTTTTACGCCATGGCTGCGGTGAATTCTACAAAACCCCTGCACTTCAAGTTGTTTACTTAATGCTGTAAGCGTTGCCCTTAACGGATATATACGTGAGCCTATATGTAGGTTTACATAATTACCCGACGATTCAAGCCAATCAACATCCTCTATTTTTATAATGAATTCTTTTCCGAGCTTTTTAACTAATAGGCGGTTTATGGTCGATGTTGTTTGCTGCTCACTTTCTTCAATTGAAGAGGCTTCACCTAGTAACTGCTGCACCACATATTGATATACTTTGATAAGTACGATGAAAAACACAAAGCTTATAGCGTCTTTCTGGTATTCATAAATAAGCTCAAACCAGCTAAGTCCAAAGTTGTAAGACCCATCATTCAACAAATATATGAATTTACGAACCCCTACCATAATACCAACGTGTAACACGCTAAATATAATAGAGGCAGCAAAGTACGTACCTAATGAGGCCGTAATATTTTGCCAATTAAAAGATAAGTGTCTTAAAAACCAAATTAAAATAGGGAATATAAGCAAAGTACTCAAGGCACTTGAATACTCCCAAACAAATGGCTCCCACATTAAAAAAGTTAAAGCTCCTTCTCTTTGGGCTTCCATTATTTGGGTTGTAGCGTTTACTGTATTATTAATTAATACGTAAGCACACAGTAATACTGATGCGTAAATGCTTTGAAAACGTTGAAAGTGCTGTAGGTTCATAAATATATGCTTATTGCTGACGTGGCACGCTTATCCCTGTATACCACCTTTTATCACTATTGCTTGTAATATAAGCACTTATAGATAGTTTTAGCGAGATCTTTAGGTATGAATAACGCATAACATACATAAAGTAGTAAAAGCATGAGCACTCAAGTACAACAACCTTCATTAGTTAATTCGCGTAAATATTACCTTGATTGGCTTAGGATAATCGCATTTGCGTCGCTAATTTTTTATCACATTGGCATGTTGTATAGTGAAAACTGGGGATTTCATTTTAAAAGTAATTATACATCACAGTATGTTGAATATTTAATGTTGGTGTTTTCACCTTGGCGCATGTTGCTCATTTGGTTTATATCGGGCGTAGCACTGCGTTTTATGATTGATAAAGTACGCAGCTTTAAGTCTTGGTTACATTTCACTTTATACCGCTCTATTTTTTTACTATTACCCCTGCTGGTGGGGTTATGGTTAATAGTGCCTTTACAGCTGTTTGCAGAAATGTCGCAGCGCGGTGTTATTGATATTAGTTATTGGCAATTTTATTTAGCTTTTATAGAGATTAACAATACGCTTTTTATTAATTATCAGTCTGGAGTGTGGCCGCATGTGGATGTAAATCACTTGTGGTATTTGCGCTCGTTGTGGCAATTTATGCTGATCATTATTGTTTTAACTCTTTTTGCACGCTTGCCCTTTATTGCGCCTTTAAAAATATTTGTTAAGGGGGGTATGTCATTTGGGTTTTTAATTACCTTGCTCACTATTGCCACACTATTTACAAGCCATTACTTAACTGGCGATTCAATTAGAGAGACTAACGGCTTAATACTGCTACTCGCAGGATACATACTTGCTAAAAACACTTACTTTTGGAACTGCTTAGATAAAAACTTGGTATTACTAGCTTTGAGTTTTGCGGTTTTGTTTGTACTTATAATATTAAGTTATCAGAAAGTGTTTACTCTTCCTCATTTTATTTTAAGCGCTAGCTACAATATTCAACGTGTTGTAGGTGTATTTTTTGTACTCGCGCTCGCTCACCGATTTTTAAATTTTAATACCTATTATTTAAAGCAACTCAATGCATGGGTGTTTCCCTTTTATTTATTGCATCAAAGCATTTTGATTATTTTGTGTTTTTTACTGCAACCTTTAAGTTTAGGGGCTGTTGTTGAACCATTCATCATTATTACAGGAACTTGGTCTCTCTGCGGGGTTATAACATGGAGTATTACACGTATTGATGTATTTAGACCTTTGCTAGGGGTTGCAATTAAACGAGATTATTCCCCTACTGTAAAAATGCTTGGCTATACGGCCGCTTTAATCTTAATAACGCCGCTAGCGTATAAGCTAATTACTTAGGCTACGAGGCTGTATTAAAACTGCCATAATCTTGTCATGCCTGTGTGTTGATATTTAGCAAATACAATACTAAGGAAAATCACATGTTTAAAAAATCAATTATTGCGCTGTCACTTATATCTGTACTTACTGGTTGCTCACTTGATGGTGACGATGGCCAAAACGGCTCTCAAGGATTACAGGGAGAACAAGGCACAACTGGAACTAATGGGATAAATGGTGTAAATGCTAATTCAGTATTAAATATTAGCCTCGTAGGAAGAGGAGTATTAAATGCACAAAGTCCAGAAGGTGCCGCTGAAATAGTTGCTTACCAAGTATCTAAAAAATGGATTTACGCTATTAACAGTTCAGGCGATGACGCTGTTATTAATATTTTACCCGCCGACACCTTTGATACTGCCGCACTTGTTAAAGATAACGAAGGGGTTATCAGCGCCACAAATTTAACGTCCGTTATTACGTTGTCTTTAAAAGAGCATACCCAAGGCGATGCAAACAGTATTGCTATTGATGAAAACAATAATTTACTAGCGGTCGCAATGGCTGCTAAAAACACGGGTGATGCAGGTCAAATTGCTTTTTACGATATAAGCGGCGACTCACCTGTATTTATTAAAAACGTAACGGTCGGATTTTTACCAGACATGGTGACGTTCACCCATGATGGCGCAAAGGCAGTGGTTGCTAACGAAGGTGAACCAAGTGGCGACTACAGCGTAGATCCTGAAGGTTCTATTAGTATTATAGATATAACAAATAATGTAATAGCCGATACGGCAATAAATATTGATTTTAAAGCCTATAACAACAAGCAAGCCGAACTAGAAGCGCAAGGGGTAGTTTTTGCAAACCCAAATGGTCGTACTATTAACGGTAATCTAATTAATACCACAGTAGCTATGGATTTAGAGCCCGAGTACGTTAGTATTTCTAAAGATAACAAATATGCTTATGTATCTATTCAAGAAAACAATGCACTTGCAATAGTTAACCTACAAGACAACAGTCTTGAGCTAAAGGGCTTAGGCTTTAAAGATTGGTCAAGCTTACAACTTGATGCCTCAGATAAAGATGGCGGCGTTAATTTTAAATCATACCCAGGGCTCTATGGTATGTACCAGCCCGATACTATCTCAAGCTTTAGTTGGAAAGGCGCTAACTTTATAGTTACTGCCAACGAAGGTGACGCAAGAGAATACTTTTTTGATACAACGGATGAAGCAGACTGTATAGCAAAGGGCGGACTTGATTACGATAAAGACGATGGCTGCTTAGCTTATATAGATGAAAGCCGCGTTGAAGACTTAACGCTTGCAGCTAATTTTGATTACTTAAATAACGACGATAACGATATTGGTCGCTTAAAAGTAACAACAATAAAAGGCGATACTAATAATGATGGTCAATACGAATCGCTTTATGCTTATGGTGCACGTTCGTTTACCATTTGGGACAGCAATGGGCTGGTGGTGTTTGATTCAGGCGATGATATAGGTCGAATTACTGCATCGGTTCATGGTGAAGCATTTAACAACAATGAAGATGAAAACAAAGGTGATTCACGTTCAGATGATAAAGGCGCAGAGCCTGAAGCGCTGACTATTGGTAAAATTGACGATCGTACATTTGCTTTTATAGGGCTTGAGCGTATGGGTGGGATTATGGTTTATGATATTACCAATCCATATAATGTGCAGTTTGAAGACTACTTCTATAATAGAGGCTTAATTAAAGGTGCGAATATTACAGGCGATTTAGCGCCTGAAGGAATGGTATTCGTTCCAGCAGAGCAAAGTGCGACAGGAAACCCACTCTTAATCGTTGGAAATGAAATATCAGGCTCCATTGCCGTATGGGAAATAGCATCTAAATTAACCTTTAATTTAAAATAAAGCTGTGTGTTGTTTGTTTAACATACAGCTTAGTTTAAACCTTACTAATACATCATCAATAGATACATATATAGTGCGTGTTTTTTAAACTAAAAATATCCTGTAGCCCTTTATTTGTATAGCTTTCATACTAAATTCATTTAATTGTCAAAAAGCTGAAATAAAACATTGACCCCCGCTCGAATCTCCCTATAATGCGACCCCACTGAGACGGGAAACGCCAACGCATAGCGAGGCACGAACTACTCAGAGAGTTAAATAAAACTTCGGTTTTAAATTGTCGAAAGAAACTTTAAAACAAAGTGTTGACTCAAAAAATAAAGGGTGTATTATTCGCATCCCTTGAGGCGCTAAAGCGACTCAAACGTTCTTTAACAATATAAAGCAATCATCTGTGTGGGCACTCGTACAGATTGAGTTCTAACAGCCAAGCTACTTCGGTAGCGAGGCAAACAAATTAGAGTCTCAATTGAAAACTGAGTGGCCATATGTTATTAAAAGATACAGCCTTGAGCTGTTTTGATTTCACTTTTTTAAAAGTGAAAATAATAACGCACAGTCAATTCGTTTTTGGCAACAAAAACAAAAATTCAGAATTCATTGAGCTGTCGAAAGACATGAAACTTTTTAATTGAAGAGTTTGATCATGGCTCAGATTGAACGCTGGCGGCAGGCCTAACACATGCAAGTCGAGCGGTAACAGAAAGTAGCTTGCTACTTTGCTGACGAGCGGCGGACGGGTGAG
>NZ_JACJDY010000036.1:0-27625 GCF_014163785.1 Pseudoalteromonas sp. SR43-7
AGGGATGCGAATAATACACCCTTTATTTTTTGAGTCAACACTTTGTTTTAAATTTTCTTTTGGAAGATTTAAAACCGAAGTTTTATTTAACTCTCTGAGTAGTTCGTGCCTCGCTATGCGTTGGCGTTTCCCGTCTCAGTGGGGTCGCATTATAGGGAGAACAGATTTTTACGCAAGTACTTTTTTAAAGAAAAAGTAAAAAAAGATACTGTTCGGTCAGTATCTGAACTAAACCCCCTGAAACTGATAGTTTTGTAACCAAACGGTGCCTTTTATGGTACAAAAATAACCTTGCTGATACACTCAAAGCTAATAACTATTCTCTAAAAGGTACTAAATATGGCAATCCGTTCTTATAAAGGTGTAACTCCTTCGTTTAATTCGTCTGTTTATATTGATGAGTCATCAGTTTTGGTTGGTGATATTACTTTAGGTGATAATAGTAGTGTTTGGCCTTTAGTAGCTGCCCGAGGCGATGTTAACTATATACGTATTGGTAAACGCTCCAATATACAAGATGGCAGTGTATTGCATTTATCTCGTGCAACTAAAAGCAATCCAGATGGTTATCCACTTATTATAGGTGACGATGTAACTGTAGGTCATAAGGTAATGCTGCACGGATGTATATTAGGAAACCGTATACTTGTAGGTATGGGCGCTATTATTATGGATAACGTGGTTGTTGAAGATGATGTAATTATAGGTGGGGGATCTTTGGTACCACCAAACAAACGCTTAGAGTCTGGTTACTTATATGTAGGGAGTCCGGTTAAGCAAGCCCGCCCTCTAACGGAGCAAGAACTTGCCTTTTTAAAAATATCTGCCAATAACTACGTATCACTTAAAGATGAGTATTTAGCTGAAATAGCTAACTTAAGTTAATAAACTTACTTCAATTTGGCCTGCCGAGTTATAGCTCTCTTCTTCGATAAGCTCCTCGGCACGTTCTTCGTAATCAAAACGATACTTTTCAAAATACTCTGTTGCATGGCTTTCGTCTGTTAATTTAAGTGTATTTACTTCTATTACACACTCCACCAGCATGCCACTAACTTGTGCAAAAAATACTAACTGATGATCGGGCTCTCTAAACTCTAGCCTATCTATAAATTGTATTGCCTGATTCATTTAAGCGTTCCTTGTTTGAGCGCATCAACGACGGGAAGTATTTTTGGCATTTTATTACGCCATACATAATATGCTTGAGCAGCTTGGCCAACTAACATGCCACTACCATCTAAAAGCTTAGCGTTAATATTATGCTGTGCAACCCAATTCATAAAAATGGTATTTTGCAGTGAATAAAACATGTCATAAGCGACTTCACAGTTAGTTATGTGTTTTTTATCAAGTGCTGGAAGTTCGTTATTCATACTGCTAGAGGTAGAGTTTATAATTAGTGAGTAATCGCTTACTGGTAAATCATCAAAACCAAAGCAAGATACTGGTCCATATTGGGTAAACAGCTCTGCGAGTTCTTTGGCTTTTTGTGCTGTGCGATTAACTATTATTATTTCCTGAGGGTTATGCTCTAACAAAGGTAAAATAACCCCTCGAGCAGCACCGCCCGCACCTATGATTAAAATGCGTTTATTAGTTATGGCTACTTCATTAGCGAGTAAATCATTTACAAAGCCCACACCATCGGTGTTATCACCGAGTAATGAGCCATCATCTCGTTTTTTTAATGTATTAACAGCCCCTACTATTTTGGCTAATGGCGTAAACTCATCAGCCATTGCATAAGCTTGCTCTTTAAATGGCATTGTAACGTTAGCACCCACACCGCCTTGCTCAAAAAAAGACAATACTGTTTTTTCAAAGTTATCGATAGGTGCTAATATTGCGCGATAGTCGATTTGCTCACCCAGTGATACAGCAAATTGTTTATGTATCGCGGGGGATTTTGAATGTTTAATTGGATTTCCAAAAACCGCATATTTGTCCATTTTAAAGCAACCTCTTTGCAGCTATAACACTGCCTATTAACGATGATAAGTAATATGATTAAACGACTTTTTTCTAAATCTAAGCCGGCTCCCGAGCAACAGGCTCCTACTCCTGAAAAAACACCGTACGAAATAATAGGTGGAGAAAAAGGAGCGCGCGCTATCTCCAATCGATTCTACGACATAATGGAGTCAGATGAATACGCTAAACCGTTATATGATATGCATCCTCTGCCATTAGATCGAATTCGCCAAGTATTTTTTGAATTTTTATCTGGTTGGTTAGGCGGGCCAAACCTATTTACAGAAAAACATGGCCAGCCAATGCTACGTAAACGCCATATGCCTTTTACTGTAGATAAAGCATTGCGCGATCAGTGGATGTACTGCATGAATAAAACGCTGGATATAGAAATAGACAATCCGTTGTTGCGTGAAGGCTTAAAGCAATCATTCTCTCAACTAGCAACGCACATGATCAATCAGCATTAAATTTATATATAGCCATAATCAAAAAGGCGCTAATTAGCGCCTTTTTGATTATTGTTTAATTTTTATAATTGCCACTCTCTGGCTATCAGCTCACTTGGTTGACTCGTTAACCACTCTTGCGGGCGTAAGTAATACTGATATAGGTCAGCTTCTGGGCTACTTGGCTCTGGTTTATAGTTATATTCCCAGCGTGCAAGTGGTGGCATAGACATCAATATAGACTCAGTGCGCCCGCCACTTTGTAATCCAAATAAAGTGCCCCTATCCCATACTAAATTAAACTCAACGTAGCGCCCGCGACGATAAAGCTGAAAATCACGTTGTTGCTCTGTGTATTCATCATTTTTGCGACGTTCAATAATAGGTAAATAGGCATCTAAAAATCCATTACCCACCGATTGCATAAACGCAAAACTCTTTTCAAAACCAAGTTCGTTTAAATCGTCAAAGAACAAACCGCCTACTCCGCGCGTCTCATCTCTGTGCTTTAAATAAAAGTACTCGTCGCACCAGGTTTTGTATTTTGGATAAATGTCGCTGCCAAAAGGCGCACAAATGTCGTGAGCAACTTGATGCCAATGTTGTACGTCTTCTAATACTGGATAAAAAGGAGTGAGATCAAACCCGCCACCAAACCACCATATTGGCTCTTCGCCTTCTTTTTCAGCTATAAAAAAGCGCACATTGGCATGACTTGTTGGTACATGAGGGTTTTTAGGATGAATAACTAACGACACACCACACGCATGAAAGCTGCGCCCTGCAAGCTCTGGCCTATGTGCTGTTGCCGAGCCAGGCATTGAAGCGCCAAATACGTGTGAGTAATTAACTCCGCCTTGCTCTATTACAGTACCATTTGTGGTTACACGTGTGCGACCACCACCACCTTCTGCTCGCTGCCAGTTATCTTCTATAAATTTAGCACTGCCATCTGCAGCCTCCAAACCTTGGCAAATAGTGTCTTGCAAAGCCATAAAGTATGCTTTTACTTGATCTAATAATTCGCTTTGCATATTAACCTCTAAATATTTTGCCAGTCATGGCGTCTTTTATTGTGCTTGGTTGAGTATTACCACCTAACGGCTCGTCAACGTAAAAGCCAACTTGTTCTGCAAATTGCGCTTTGGCTTGCTCAATACTAATTACCGTTTCTTGACCGGTTAAGTTTGCACTGGTTGATACTAGTGGCTTACCAAACTCTTGGCACAAACGCTTTACTGTTGGATGGTTTGTTACTCTTACTGCGATGGTATCAAACTGCCCTGTGAGCCATTTAGGCGTATTTTTAGATGCAGGCATAACCCATGTAATTGCAGCAGGCCAACTCGAAAAAATATCAGCGCGTTTATCCATTGGTATTTTTGCATCATCTACGTATTTTAATAATTGTCCGTAGTTATCAGCGATTAAAATAAGCCCTTTTTCAACCGGGCGCTGCTTAATAGCTAATAGTGCTTCAACGGCTTGTTGATTATCTGGATCACAACCTAAACCATATACAGCTTCTGTTGGGTATAAAATAACTTCGCCTTGCGTTAAGCATGTTATTGCAGTGGGCGTATTTGAAAGGTCTGACAAAGTAGTCTCCAGATATAATTAAACGTTATTCAGTTGGGGTGAGCTTATGCATGCAGCTTTTTTGTGGGCATTGCAATAATATGCCGTTTGCCATATTTCTTTCTATGACGATAGGCCAGTCACATTCAGGACACGGATGTTCAACCGGTTTATTATTAAGCGTGTATTTACAGCTTGGATAACAATCACAAGAATAAAATACTTTACCAAACTTATTACTGCGCGCGACTAAATGACCTTTTTTGCATTTAGGGCAACTAGGCAAAGTATCTTCGCTTTGCTTTTCTTCATTTTCGTTAGCAATGTAATGACACTCTGGATAACCCGTACACCCAATAAACATACCATAGCGGCCATTTTTAACCACCAGCGGTTTGCTACACTCAGGACATGCTGAATCTTCTAATATCTTGATTTCGTTACTATCGTGGTGTGCCAGCGGCCTAATAAAGTCGCATTTGGGATAACTTGCGCATCCTAAAAAAGGGCCAGATTTACTATTGCGGATCACTAACTCTGAACCACACTGTGGGCATATCTCGTATTCTTTTTCGAGGGCGTGCTTGTTCGCCGAGAAAAGCGAATGGTCGATTTTACTCATGGTGATCCTAATAGGTTGGTGAATTTTCGCCTAATATACCCAAACCACTTAAAGATACAAGCAATGCCGTGCTTATCCTTTTAAGTAATTTGAGTACAATTAAGATAATTATCTCTAATGAAGAAGTTCGCTGGGTTCATCAAAAATCAAATCTTCCATTTGCTCATATGCCTCTTCAGAGCCAGGAACGTTAAACAAGATCATAAGTACAATCCACTTTAAGTCTTCTAGGCTTATAGTTGGTTTATCGAGAGAGGCTAAACAGTCCATTACCATTTCACGTGTTACATTGTTAATTACGCCTATTTGTTCAATAAACATTAAAAAGCCACGACACTCAGCGCTGAGCCTTTGGCATTCACTATCGGTAAATATACGCACAGCATCTTTAGGGTTAGCAATAAGATAAGGAGACTCATCGCTGTGTTGTAAATCGGCTAGTTGCTCTAACCAATCAAGAGCTTTAAATATCTCAGGCTTATTAAAGCCCGCACGCAGTAGCTCATCGGTTAACTCATTTTGCTCTGCAAATATATCCGCTTCGCTATGAATGTAATTTTCAAAAAGATACAAAAGAATATCAAACATATTACCTTCCTGCGCTTAACTTGATGTAACCATCTAAGACTCGCTCAATCTGATCGTCTAATTCTAAATCGAGCAACCTACTGAGTACTTTATCTATTGGCCACTGCGCACGACGCACAATGTCATCTACACTGGTTACTTCAAAGCCAATACTATTTAAAACCTCACATTGAGAATTGGCTTGAATCGGCTGCTCTTTATTACATACATTATTGTCGTAAGTGAAACTCACCTCATCAAGAATGTCAGCCACGTTTTCTACCAGCTTAGCACCTTGCTTTATTAAAAAGTGGCTTGCCTGCGCTAACGGGTTTTTAATAGAACCCGGTACTGCAAATACCTCTTTATTTTGTTCAAGCGCATAGCGTACTGTAATTAACGAACCACTTTTAATTTCAGCTTCAACAATAAGCACTCCTAACGATAACCCAGAAATAATACGATTACGGCGCGGAAAGTTGTGCGCATGAGCAGCTGTGCCCGGTAAAAACTCACTCACCAGCAAACCGCTTTCTAAAACTTGGTCTGTTAATAGTTTATGGCGTTTGGGGTAGCAAATATCAACCCCAGTACCAAGCACCGCTATGGTTTTACCTGTACCAGCAAGAGAGCCTTTATGTGCTGCACCATCTATTCCCCGCGCCATACCTGAAGTAACCGTAATACCCGCCAAAGTTAACTCGTATGCAAATTCTGAGGCTATTTCAAGCCCGGTAGGTGTAGCATTACGGCTGCCAACAATTGCAATTTGTGGAGTTGATAATAACGAGACATCTCCCCTGCAAAATAGTAATAAAGGCGCACTGGCAATCTGCCGGAGATCTTCTGGGTAAAGCGCATCAAAAATACAGACAACAGTAATGTTGTTCAGCGCTATTAATTGCTCATAATGACTGACTTGTTGCCAATTGGTGTTGAGTAAATTACTCGCTTGATTAGCGGTTAACCCAAGCTGTAAAAGCTTGTCATGAGATAAGTCGAATAACGACCCAAGGGAATAGTTTGTAGATAGTGCTAAAAGGGTTTTTATACCCAACCCTTTACACATATAAAAGGCAAGCCAGTGGGCTAGCTTGCCAGATGACTGATCCATGCTCTCTCCTAGAGCACCGACTCGCTACTTCTTAATGAATAACTGCAATATCTCCAATGCGAATTGGGTGCTGGTTTTTAGTTATTAATGCATAACTTACTTTGTCATACACTTTAAAGACAATTAGCTCACCAACTTTTTCTTTTGGCATGGTCCACGTTGTGTTTTGTTCGTCAGACTCATCACCAAATAATTGGCTCACATCAGATAAAAGCTTCTCATATTTACTAGAATCTTCTGGGTAACGAGGGCCACGAGGACCATCAATAACCGTTGGCGATTGACGCTCTAGATCTAATACATGACCCGCTTCTATATTTTGTTCACTGCCTAAGTTTAGCACCACAACATCCATTGTGCTGAATTCTCTAACTTCGCGTGGTGAAGCAATAATATTACCTGTTACAGGTTCTGAAGGGCGGTGTATATCAAAGTACGCAGGAAGCATTTGGCCTTCCATTGCCGGCATTAAAAAATCACCTTGCTGAATTTCTCGTTTAACAGACTCAACACGTAATGATGAAGGCACGCCATTTTTCTCATCGCCCGCTCTAAAAGCACGTGCTATACCCACATAAGATGCACGCGTTGCTAACACTTCACCGGTTAAATCAGTGTAGGGGTCACCTTTATGGTAAATGGCATATGCTTTATGTACTTGTAAGTCGCCTTTAACATATAAAATATGGCCTAGCGTTTGTGTTTTAGTATTTTCGTTTGCACCTAAAATATAAGGTTTACCTTTAATATCGTCACTGTTCATTGCTTGCTCGTAACTGATATAAGGTTTGATCATTTCAAGCGGCAAAGTAGTTATAGCATCACGCCCTTTTGGTGTAATACGACCCTGAGGAGATAGCTTTCTATATCCTTTATTTATCACTAAACGTGGGTTTCCATCTGCATCGTATATCAACGCTAATGCATCACCGGGGTAAATTAGGTGTGGGTTGTCAATTTGTGGATTCATTTGCCAAAGTTCAGGCCATAGCCAAGGCTCATCTAAATAGATGCCAGAAATATCCCAAAGTGTATCGCCTTTTTTTACAACATACTGTTTTGGTGCGTCTTTTTTTATTTTAAGTACATCAGCAACTGCGGGAAACGCAGCGCTTAACGTAAGCATGATTGCAAGTAGTGGAGATTTCATCGAGCTTCCTTGTATTGTTTTTTCATTATTATTGCCCAAAACCTGTTAAAGGTGAACGCGAATGGCTAAAATAAGAGCATACAATACCCTAAATTAAGCACAAGTGAAAAAGGTAACTATGGCTAGGTTAGAAGTTTTAAGATTTCCAGATGAACGTTTACGTACTGTAGCAAAAGATGTTGTACAAGTTGACGACACAGTACGCCAAATTGTAAAAGACATGCTAGAGACAATGTACGATGAAAATGGCATTGGTCTTGCGGCCACGCAAGTAGATATTCATCAACGAATCGTTGTTATTGATGTATCAGAAGAGCGCAATGAGCCACTGGTATTAATTAATCCACAAATCATTAAAAAAGACGGCTCTACCGTTAGCGAAGAAGGCTGTTTATCAGTACCTAACTCGTATGCAAAAGTAGATCGCGCAGAAACAGTAACAGTCGCAGCACTTAACGAAAACGGTGAAGAATTTGTACTAGATGCAGATGAATTATTGGCTATTTGTATTCAACATGAACTAGATCACCTTCAAGGTAAGCTATTCATTGATTACTTATCTCCATTAAAGCGCCAACGTATTCGTAAAAAGCTTGAAAAAGAAGCCAAGTTTGCAGAACAGTAATAAGCACCTTAGGAAAACTCAGTGACTCAACCATTACGCATTATATTTGCCGGTACGCCGGACTTTGCCGCACGTCATTTACAAGCGCTGATACAAAGCGAACACCAAATAGTGGGTGTATATAGCCAGCCAGATCGCCCTGCAGGTCGTGGTAAAAAATTAAAAGCCAGTGAAGTGAAAGAGCTAGCGCTTGAGCACAACTTACCGGTTTTTCAGCCACAGTCATTAAAAAATGATGAAGCACTAGATGAGCTAACAAGCTTAAATGCCGACATTATGATTGTTGTAGCATATGGCTTAATTTTACCTAAAGCTATTTTAGAAGCGCCACGTTTAGGTTGTTTAAACGTGCATGGCTCTATATTACCGCGCTGGCGCGGTGCTGCACCTATTCAACGCGCAATTTGGGCAGGTGATGAACAAACCGGCGTAACAATAATGCAAATGGATGAAGGGCTAGATACCGGCGATATGCTACATATAAGCCGCTGCCCTATTAGCACAACAGAAACTAGCGCAAGCTTATATACAAAGCTTGCTGAGCTAGGTCCAGATGCGTTAATTGAAACCATTAATAAATTAGCTAATGGTGAGATCACCCCTGAACCTCAAAACGATGAACTTGCTAACTACGCTAAAAAGCTTTCTAAAGAGGAAGCTGATATCGACTGGTCCATGAGTGCGCTTCAAATCGAGCGAAACATTCGCTCTTTTAACCCGTGGCCAATGTGCTTTACCCAAATGGGTGGGCAAACAGTAAAGATTCATCAAGCGCAAGTTATGCTGCAATCAGGTGATCCTGGGCAAATTTTATCAAGCGACAAAAATGGCGTAGTAGTGGCGTGTGGCGAACACGCTTTATGTATTACGCAATTACAGCCGCAAGGTAAAAAACCAATGGCAATTAACGACTTTTTAAATGGTCGTAGTGACTGGGTTACTCCTGGCACAATATTAGGCGAAAACAATGAGTAATGTTCCAAACGTACGAGCGCTTGCCGCTGAAACTTTATATAACGTAGTTGATAAAGGCGCATCGCTTAATCAAGAACTTCCATTTGCAAGCCAAGGCTTGCCGCCTAAAGATAAAGCGTTGCTACAGCAAATTTGTTATGGCGTTTTACGCTACTTACCGAGCCTTGAAAATTACTGCCAACACTTAGTAGAGCAGCCATTAAAAGGTAAACGTAGAATATTTCAGTTTTTATTATACGTAGGTATTTATCAACTGCAGCATATGCGCGTACCACCTCATGCTGCCATTTCAGAAACGGTTAACGCACTGGCTCAACTACGCGCTTTAGGATTAAAAGGACTGATAAACGCCATTTTACGTAGCTTTCAGCGTCAACAAGCTGAGCTTGAAGAAAAAGCGAAGCTTATTCCGGTATGTTTATACAACCATCCAAATTGGTTTATTAAACAGGTGCAAACAGCCTACCCAGATAGCTGGGAAGCACTACTTGAAGAAAACCAGCAACAAGCGCCAATGTGGCTTCGTGTCAATCAAGCCCAATTTAGCACGCAAGAATACAGCGACATGCTTAGCGCTAACGATATTGAACACACCTTAAACCCTGACTTTATTGATGGGATTAAGCTTGCCAAACCACGTGATGTATTTTCATTACCTGAGTTTGATACAGGTGCATGTTCAGTACAAGATGCTGCAGCACAACTTGCAGCTCGCTTTTTAGAACCTAAAGCAGATGACTATATTTTGGATGCCTGCGCAGCCCCTGGCGGTAAAACATGTCATATTTTAGAGCTTGCTGATGCAGATGTACTTGCACTTGATAGCGACTCAACTCGCCTTGAACGTGTTAAGCAAAACTTAACTCGCATTGGCTTAGGTGCAGACCTGCAATGTGGCGACGCATCACAACCACATACATGGTGGGATGAAAAATTATTTGATCGTATTTTACTTGATGTGCCTTGTTCGGCCACTGGTGTAATTCGCCGTCACCCTGACATAAAATGGTTACGTCGCGCATCAGACATCGAAGACTTAGCTAAGTTACAAAGCGATATTCTTGATAGCATTTGGCCACTGTTAAAACCAGGTGGCACATTGGTATATGCTACGTGTTCGGTTCTTCCACAAGAAAACCAACAGCAAGTCGCTAAGTTTTTAGCTAATAACGATGATGTAGAACATATACCTCTACACGAAAACGATACCGTAACAACGCCAGGTTTGCAGTTACTGCCCGGTGAAAGTGATGGATTTTATTACGCTAAGCTAGTTAAAAAAGCCTAATAGCCGTACACTAAATAGTTAGCCATTTATGAAACATTAAATGGCTATTTTTTTAATTAAATTATGATCAATACCACGGGTAAATAATGAAAATAATTATACTCGGTGCCGGGCAAGTTGGTGCTACGCTTGCTGAAAACTTAGTTGGCGAACAAAACGAAATTACCGTTGTTGATATAGACGGTAACCGATTACGTGAACTTCAAGATAAGTACGACTTACAAGGGGTTATGGGCCACAGCGCGCATCCTGATGTATTACGCCGTGCAGGTGCTGAAGATGCCGATATGATTATAGCGGTAACCAGTTCAGATGAAGTGAACATGGTTGCATGCCAAGTGGCATACAGTATTTTTAAAACGCCTACTAAAATTGCTCGTATTCGCTCAGAGCAATATTTAAAATACCGCGAAAAACTTTTTCAAAACGACGATTTACCAATCGATCATTACATTGCTCCCGAAGCACTGGTCACTAAGTATATTCGCCGTTTAATTGACTACCCTGGTGCTCTGCAGGTATTGCAATTTGCTGATGGCATGCTCTCGTTAGTAGCCGTAAAAGCTTACTATGGCGGTTTACTTGTAGGTTATGCGTTATCTGCACTTAAAGAACATATTCCTAATGTAGAAACTCGTGTTGCCGCTATTTATCGTCAAGGTAAAGCAATAAAACCATTGGGTACCACCGTTATTGAAGCCGATGACGAAGTATTCTTTATTGCCGCTACAAAACATATACGCGCGGTAATGAACGAGCTACAAAAACTTGAGCGTTCGTACAAAAAAATTATGATAGCTGGTGGCGGTAACATTGGGGCAGGCCTTGCCCGCTCACTTGAAAAAAACCACACCGTTAAACTAATTGAACGCAGTAAAGAACGTGCTGAGCAACTCTCAGAAATGCTCGATAATACGGTTGTTTTTTGTGGTGACGCATCTGATCAAGAACTGCTCTCAGAAGAGCATATTGAACAAGTAGACGTTTTTATTGCCGTAACCAATGACGATGAAGCAAACATTATGTCAGCTATGCTTGCAAAACGTATGGGCGCACAAAAAACCATGGTGCTTATCCAGCGTGGTGCTTACGTTGATTTGGTACAAGGCGGCGAAATAGATATTGCCATATCCCCACAACAAGCAACTATATCAGCGTTATTAACGCACGTACGCCGTGGTGATATTGTTAACGTGTATTCACTGCGTAAAGGCGCAGCAGAAGCCATTGAAGCGGTTGCTCATGGTGATGAAAACACATCTAAAGTGGTTGGTCGTGCGATTGCCGACATAAAACTTCCTGCGGGTACAACTATTGGCGCAATAGTACGTAATGACGATGTGCTGATAGCTCATGATGATACAATTATTATGTCGGGCGATCATGTCATCATGTTTTTAATCGACAAAAAACACATTACCGTTGTAGAAAAACTATTCCAAGTAAGTGCTATATTCCTTTAACTAGTTACGCTAATTAGTTAATTTAAAATACAAAAAAGCCGCTGACTAAGGCGGCTTTAGTGGAGTATCTTCGAATATTGATTACTGTACTTTTGAAAACTCTTCTTTAGAGATTTCACCATTTCCATCAGCATCTAAATCATCAAAAATCTTTACAAGTTGAGGGTTAACCTTCGCTTCTTCCATTGTAATCGCACCGTCGCCATCTGCATCAAAAGAGGCAAAGTCCACTGCTGCGTATGCTGCTGATGAAGATGCTAAAACGATAACTGCAAGTGTTGTATTGAATGTTTTCATAATAATATTCCTAGTAATATGGGAAGTCCTTTTCAAAGATCCCTGACTGTGAAAAATGTTTAATTAGTAATTAGCGAACTCTTCTTTAGAAAGCTCGCCGCTACCATCTGTGTCTAGCTCAATAAATTCAGCCATTAAATCGGTATCGACTGCCGCTTCGCTTGGGCTAATTGTGCCGCTACCATCGATATCAAGGCTGTCAAAATCTGATGCTGCAAATGCAGCTGAAGAAGATGCTAGTACTATAAGTGCTAATGCTTTATTTAAATGTTTCATAACTTAATCCTTCAATGTTCTATCAAAAAAATTGCTTCGTTTAACTTAAAACGTAATTTTTCACTTCCTTGTTATCCTCTTTCGTAAGCTCCCTTGCCTACTTAGGTTGTCTTTGGCAACTCAGGATAAATACTTTTTAATTAAGCTTCTGAAAATTCTTCTTTTGATAACTCACCATTTTGGTCGGTATCAAGCTCAGAAAACATGCTCATTAATTTTGCGTCTACTGATGCTTCTGCTTGGCTAATTGTGCCACTGCCGTCTACATCAAGTGTGTCAAAATCTGTTGCTGCAAAAGCGGCTGAAGAAGATGTAATAGCGATAAGTGCTAAAGTTTTATTAATGCTTTTCATAATATGTATCCTTCAAATTTATGTGTGTGCGATTAAGTATTTCACTTTGAATCACGATTTCGTTCAGTACACCCTGACTATTACAACTTAAATGCCAACATTTAAAAGCCATTAACTTTCAATAAGTTAAAAATAAAACGTACAATAAGTAGGAATTTTCAGAGTCATTACTGTTGCCTTTTCGCAACACGCTTTAAAGGTGAAAAACTAAAGTC
The DNA here is from genome assembly GCF_014163785.1 of Pseudoalteromonas sp. SR43-7. NCBI lineage: Bacteria > Pseudomonadati > Pseudomonadota > Gammaproteobacteria > Alteromonadales > Pseudoalteromonadaceae > Pseudoalteromonas > Pseudoalteromonas sp. SR43-7. The sequence continues at coordinate 12,947 of NZ_JACJDY010000036.1, forward strand.
ATTAAAAACAAATAGTTATGTTTATATAAAAAGATACATTTTAAAATGTAGAGCTATAAAAGGAGGGATTTTAAAAAATAATTAAGGTTAATTTTAACGAAGTAGCTATAACAACAAAAAAAAAGCCATAACAAAAAACACGTAACACATTGTTTTATTTTAATAATATTTTTAATTATATAAAAACAAAAAAACACTTTATAAATACTCACTTAAAACGCCACTTTGTTGCAAATAAGCGAAAAACGATTTAGTCAACGGTGGGCTCAAGCGCAGATGGGTCTATAAAATGCTCTTTCATAAAGGTTTTCATTTCATCCTCGCTTGCTAGTAGCTTAATTCCGCAGTGCACACCTGCAGCATGCTCTTTAACACTGCAAATTTCACCTTCAAAATCTTTATCACTACTATTGAGGACGACAGTGCATTGCATATCTTTTATACCTTCAGCTTGCTGATCGCCTCTAATATCAAACATTACACCAGTGAGTGAAATGTCCTTAATAAGGCCTTCAAGCACTCTATCGTCACTTAGTTTTAGCTTTGCAGGTAATAAGGTAGGTATGCGTGTTTGCGAGCGTAGCGCAAATAGCTGCACTTGCTTAGGAAAATTAATAAAGACGAGTTTAGCAGGATGCGAGGCTACTGACATAATTTGCTGGCGAAACGCAATAACTTGCCCACCACTGCCTTCAATCAGTGCTCTTACAACAACCATTACGCCATCACGTAAATAGTCACTCGCCGCAGGTAAACGCTTGGCATTGGGATAATTTAAAATAATAAACTGCTTATCGAGTAAACCAACTAATTCAGTTTTAACACGCTTGCTGCTTGTAGGTGTTAATATTTCTAGGTCGACTAAGCTGCCTACACTTATATGCTTTAGCTTTTCTAAATTTGTTGGCATATCCCTTTCCCAATAGTTCGTAATTTAAAACTTAAGCCGCTCGTTTATCCACGCCAAAAAGTAGGCGTAAATAACACTAATAAAGTAAATATTTCTAAACGACCAAACACCATTGCAATAGTAAGCAACCATTTAGCACCATCGGTTATAGCACCATAATGCGACGCTACATCTCCTAAACCAGGCCCTAAGTTATTTAAACAAGCCGCAGTGGCTGAGAACGCAGTTATGTTATCCATACCCGTGCCCATAAGCGCTAACATAATAATAATAAATACCAGCGCATAAGCAGAGAAAAAACCCCACACAGCTTCTACTACTTTATCTGGCAACGCCTTACGACCCAGCTTGATTGAATATATAGCACGAGGATGCACTAAACGATTGAGCTCACGCACACCCTGTAAATAAAGTAAGAACACGCGCACTACTTTCATGCCACCACCGGTAGAGCCTGCACAGCCACCAATAAAGCTCGAAAATATAAGTAAAATAGGTAAAAACAATGGCCATGTTGAAAAGTTATCCGTAGCAAAGCCTGCTGTTGTACTCATTGAAACAGCTTGAAATAACGCCTGATCGAGGGTTTCATCGCCATTAGCAAATATTTCGTTAGAGGAAAGTACGGTAAAACAAATAACCACCAGCGCTAATTGAATACACAAAAACACCTTAAACTCTGGGTCTCTAATATAAACTTGTATGTTACGACTGGCCACTGCGGCATAATGCAGGGAGAAGTTAACAGCGGCAATAATTAAAAAGAACACACAAATAAAGTTAATTACAGGGCTGTCAAAGTGACCCATGGAGGCGTCGTAAGTAGAAAAACCACCTATCGCCACCGTTGAGAATGCATGACATATCGCATCAAACCACTCCATCCCTGCAGCCCAATAAGCCAGCATACAAGTAATAGTCAACGACACATAAATATACCAAAGGTGCTTTGCAGTATCGGCAATTCGCGGGGTCATTTTAGAATCTTTTACAGGCCCAGGTATTTCAGCGCGGTACAACTGCATACCACCAACACCTAGCATTGGGAGTATAGCAACAGCGAGTACGATTATACCCATACCGCCAAACCACTGGAGTTGCTGGCGATAAAACAATACTGATTTGGGCAAGTACTCAATACCGGTAAGTACAGTAGCACCGGTGGTTGTTAAGCCAGAAAATGCTTCAAATACCGCATCGGCGAGCGATAAATTAGGTTCTTGTAAAAAGATAAGCGGCAAGGACGCAAACGCCCCAAGTACCAGCCAAAACAAAACAACAATTAAAAAGCCTTCACGTGCTTTTAAATCACCGTTTTCATGGCGGTTTGGGTAATAAGCCATCATGCCAATAACAACACTAAAAATAAATGCTAAAACAAAGGGAACACCACCACCGTCTTTGTATATTAAAGACACCAGTGCCGGAGGCACCATGGTAATACTAAACAGCGCAACAAGTTGGCCAAGAATTTTTATGATGGTACGAAATTGCATTTAGCTTGTCGCTTTTATTATTAGTAAATTCAGGCTGAGTAGTATCAACCAAATTAAATAGGGTCAGTATGCATTATATGCAATTTGTGTAGGTTATTACTCTTTAATAGTTAACTCAACTGCGCCGTGACTTAAATCAAAAATATCTTTGATTGCTTGCTGAGCTTCGCGGCTATCGATTGTAATCACCCACTCAATATTAGCAGTAAATTGCTTATCAATATTAAGCACTTGATACTTTGTTTTTAATAACTGCTCAATCGCGCCTTGCATGCTGTACTCACTACTCCCAGTAATTTCAACGCTGGGAACTTTAAGCACCGTTTGCAATTTTACTAGTGCATTATTTATTGAGCCACCATAAGCACGTACTAGTCCGCCGGTGCCTAATTTTATGCCGCCAAAATAACGTGTCACCACGGCAGTAATTTCGCCAAGGCCCGAACCCACCAGCACATTTAGCATAGGCTTTCCTGCAGTGCCATTAGGTTCACCATCATCCGAAAAACCATAAACATGGCTGCCACCGGGGTTGCCTGCCACATGTGCCCAGCAGTTATGACGTGCATCGCTATACTTTTCTTCAATGCTTTTAATAAATTTTTTTGCTGAATTTAAATCGGGGGTGTGTGCAATGTGGACTATAAACGTACTTTTTTTTATTTCTTCTTGATGAAAAACGTCAGCAGCAGGATATTTATATTCAGACATATTAAAAGCTCAATTAAAAATGGGGCCTAAAGGCCCCGTTCATATGCATATTTTAACGTTTATTCGCTAACTCGTCTTTATAGAAATTAATCGAGTTCTAAATTACGCGTCATATTCTCTAGGCTATCTTCGTGAACAATAATGTTATCTTCAATACGAATGCCGCCAAATGGTTTAAATGACTCTACCTTTTCCCAGTTAATAAACTGCTTATTATCGGTTTGCGCTAAATCACCAAGCAGTGAATCAATAAAGTATAAACCAGGCTCAATAGTAAACACTTGGTTTTTTTCGATCAGGCGAGTACAACGCAAGAACGGATGCCCTTCCGGCGATGGTTGATGTGTGCCCTTTTCGTCACTCATAAAGCCGCCCATATCATGCACTTGTAAACCTAGGTGATGCCCAAGTCCATGCGGGAAGAAAGTAGAGGTAATTTTACGCTCAACAATTTCCTCAGCGGGTAAGCTAACAATTTTAAAGTCACTAAGTATTTGTGCGATACGGTTATGACATTCAACGTGTAAATCACCATAAAGCATACCCGGCTTTAAACCTTTACCTAACTCGATTTGTTGAACAGTCATCGCTTGTACAAGCTCAGCAAACTCACCCTGCTTTTTAAAATCATACGTACGAGTAATATCAGCAGCGTAACCATTAAAGTTTGCACCGGCATCAATTAAAAATGAGTTGTGGGTGTGTGGCACTTTTGGATCAAAGTGCGTGTAGTGCAAAATAGCGCAGTTTTCGTTAAGCGCAACAATGTTGCCGTACGGCATTTCATTTTCGCTTTGACGTGTCGCCATTAAGTACGCTTGCTGAATATCGAACTCGCTACCACCATTAAAGAATGTATCGCGTGCAGCTTTATGCCCATCTACTGCAATGCGGTTAGCGTTGCGTAAACATTCAAGTTCGTACTGCGTTTTATAAGCGCGGTGGTAATGAAAATAGTTAAGTACAGGCTCAGGGTTCATAATACTAAAACCAAGAGCTTGCGCTACTTCAATGTATTCACCCATGTAAGCATATTTAGCTTTATCGTATGGTAATAACTTTTCTACTTGATCAGGCTGAAGTAGTAGCTCTATATCAAAGTACTCAGCCCAAAAGTCGCGAGGCTCGTCTGGTACTTTATGCCAAAAATCTACTGGACGATAAAATATGAGTTTTGGTTTGTCGCTGCCATTTACCACAATCCAGCAATGAGGATTGTCAATAACCGGTAACCACGCTTTAAACTGTGGATTAACTTTAAATGGATAATACATATCATCTAAAAACTGGCGCTTAGCTTGGCCTGAATGAATTACTAATCCTTCTAACCCTTCGCTATTACAAATTGTACGAGTACGCTGTTGCAGTGTTGCAATATGTTCGGCGTATAAAACGGCTAATTTATCCATTGTTAATCCATCTGTTAAATTTAACTTGCTATGAGTCTATCACTTATACCAATTGCATTAAATTAATGATCTATTATAGCGATAAGAAAATAGCTTAATATCAAGGCTAAAATTATGATACATAGTTGTTCTATATAAATAATTTTTAACGCAGTTATTGAATTATTTAATACGCTAGAATGATCATGTTTTTAATAAAATTGGTATTACCCTCAGCGCTCAAAAAAGGGGATATCTAAACGCATTAGATATCCCCCTACTTTAAACTTATGTTTACTAACCGCCCATTTTCATTTCGAGTAGCGGCGCTAATACATTACCTTCTCGGCCCATTCTTGTATGGTAAACCTGCCTGTACGCAAATACATTTTTTACGTAATCGCGGGTTTCGCGATACGGAATAAGCTCTACCCATAACTCAGCCGGAATAGCGTCATCAGGTAACCAACGCTTTATACGGTGATAACCCGCATTATAAGAAGCCGTAGCCAGTACTTCATTGCCATGGTTTTTCTTTTTTAAGTACTGTAAGTAACTCGTACCTAACCTAATATTTGTTTTAGGTTGATATAAACGACTACTTGTCACACTGCCTTTATTTACATACTCAGCAGTACTAGGTAATAACTGCATTAAACCACGCGCATTAGCATGCGAGCGTGCATCTGGCGCAAAAGAGCTTTCGCGCCTTGCAATAGCAATACTCCAAGCAACATCTATCTTGCTACGTTTACTGTAGCGCTCAAAAACATCTTGAAACGCAAACGGAAAACGTTGCTCTACGTTATCCCATGCTTTAATTTTTGCTAAAGTAAAAATAGTACTGTCGTGCCAACCTAAATCGGTAGATAGTTGTGATGCTGCCAGCTTTTCTTCATCGCTGGAGGTATCCGTTAGGTAATTCCATTCACGGCGTGCCGACGTAAAGCGCTCAATATCATAAAGTGCTTTTGCACGCTTAAAGCCTGGTGCATTACTCACTTTATCTACAAGTACCTTATCGACTGCTAAAGGCTGATTATTTAAATCAACGGGCAACCCCAAACGTGCTGCGGCTAAAAAGCCGTAATAATCACGATTAGCCGCTACTTTTTTCCAGATGTCGTCTGCTTTTTGTTGCTCGCCACGTTGTGCATAGCTATAAGCTAACCAATATTGCTGACCAAGGCTTAAATTTTCTTTACCTGTAAAGAATGCAGCAATCCCTTCCCAATCTTGGGTTTTGAGCATATTGCCCAGTTGCCACTGAATAAGCTTGCTGTCTAGTCGCTCTTTTGGCACTTTATTTAGCCAAAAGCTCGCTTGTTTATGCCCGCTAGAGGCAAGTGACAATGCAAAGGTGTAATACACATCCGCTTTTTCTTCATCGCTGTACTTAAATATTTTTTCTAGCTTTTCCCATGCTTTTAAAGCTAGCTCTTTATCGCGCCAAACCAAACGCTTAACACCATAAATAGCTATTTGCCCTTCTTTAGCCGACTTGTTTTTATATCTATATAATCCAGCGGCTGCGCTTGGATCTTTTCGCACTTTTAAATATAAGTCAGCTAAGTAACGCTCCTTACTTGGTAATAAAGTTTTTAAGTAAGGTAATAGGCTTTGCGTTCCGCCTTGTGCAGCAAGTGTTACACGCTTCCAAACCGTTTCTTCTTTCATGTAGCCTTTTTTACGCCACGTAGAAAATAAACTATCACAACCATTAGGTTGCGATTTACCTACAGCCCATAAGTCGGTCACCTGATTTAGAATTGCCTTTTCGGGCGCACCTAAATCAAGCTGAAAATCTAAATAAGTACAAGTAAGCTCCGTATTAGACGTTTCACGATAGTTGCGGATATACGCCGCCTTTTCGTTGTTATCTTTTAAATATTCTAACCACGCTTTGCGCACCGGCCACTCAAGCGGCGTATGCTGGTATATATTTAAATATTCTTCTATTTCTGCCTGATGTTTAATGCTCGGATGGCGTTGCCAATACGTTTTTTCAACATAAGGTTTTAACGGATGATTTAGATTACTAACCGCTTGTTTAAAGTCTTGGTAACTGCCGTACCTTACTTTTTTTTCGGCATCTAAAAATGCATCGTTATCGATACTTGCCTCGGCAGAATGAAGAGGAAAAATGAATGCAGCTGCCGCAACACTTAGTAAATATTTTTTCATAATATCCTTTAATAAAAATTAAAGTTGTGAATAAAAACTTTTCAACCACCTTAGCACCAAACCAGCTATATTTTAACCAGTCGATTGTAACCGAGTTAAATTTTTCGTTGCATTTTTAATTTAAAGCAAGCACACTGATTGAAATGCAAACTCATCGTACCAGTCTTAGTTCGTCAACTAGGGAGAATAATAATGTTATATAAAAGCGATTCCTTTGAAGTTAGCTTCCTAAAGGAAAACATCGCCGAGTTTAAGTTTTGTGTTGCAGGTTCTGTAAACACACTATCTCAAAAAACTCTTTCAGATTGCGCAGCAGCATTAAAAGAATTAGCCGCCAATACTGATATCAAAGGCATGATTTTTACCAGTGATAAAGACCACTTTATTATTGGTGCCGATATCTTCGAATTTTTACCTACATTTACTAAACCTGAAGAAGAATTAGTAGTGTGGATCAAAAACGCAACCGACGTTTTTGATGCAATCGAAGATTTACCATTCCCAACTCTAAGCGCTATAAACGGTATGGCACTTGGCGGTGGTTGTGAGTGGGCACTTGCTACCGATTATCGTGTGGCAAGCGAAACAGCTAAAATGGGCCTACCAGAAGTTAAACTTGGCATAATGCCAGGGTTTGGTGGCACAGTGCGCTTACCACGTATCATTGGCGCCGATAACGCGATGATGTGGATTACCTCAGGCGCAGAAAACCGCGCAGCAGATGCCCTTAAAGTAGGTGCGTTTGACGCGGTAGTTAGTGCTGACAAACTTCTAGAGTCAAGTGTATCAACACTTGAACTGGCGATTGCTGGCAAGCTAGATTGGCAAGCAAAACGCAACGTAAAACTACAGCCACTTAAATTAAACCGTGTTGAGCAAGGCATGAGCTTTGCTATGGCAGAAGGTATGGTCATGGGTAAAACCAAAGGCCACTATCCTGCACCGGTTATGGCTGTACGTACTATTAAAGCAGCGGCAAACTGTACTCGCGATGAAGCAATGGCAATCGAAAATGCCAACTTTGCTAAATTAGCACGTACACCAGAAGCAGCTGCACAGACAGGCATATTCCTAGCTGATCAATACATTAAAGGTAAAGCACGTAAATTTGCTAAGCATAGCGATGTAGAAATTAAACAAGCCGCTGTATTAGGTGCAGGTATTATGGGCGGCGGTATTGCATACCAGTCTGCTTATAAAGGCACGCCTATTATAATGAAAGACATCCAACAAGATGCGCTTGATTTAGGTATGGGTGAAGCATCTAAATTGTTAGGTGCAAAAGTTAAGCGTGGCCACATGCCAATGGAAAAAATGTTGGCGACACTTAGCAAAATTAAACCAACACTTAACGAGTCAGACCTACAAAGTGCCAACATCATTGTTGAAGCCGTTGTAGAAAACCCTAAAGTTAAGCAAGCAGTACTCGCTGATCTTGAAAAGAACATGCCAGAAGGCACTGTACTTACTTCAAATACATCGACTATTTGTATTGATTTACTAGCACAAGCGCTAGATAAGCCAGAAAATTTCTGTGGTATGCACTTTTTCAACCCTGTGCCAAAAATGCCATTAGTAGAAATTATCCGTGGTGCAAAAACCTCAGATAAAACAATTAATGCAGTAGTTGATTACGCGCTTAAATTAGGTAAATCGCCAATTGTTGTTAACGATTGCCCAGGCTTTTTTGTAAACCGTGTTTTATTCCCTTACTTTGCAGGTTTTAGCAAATTAGTGGTTGAAGGCGCTAACTTTGCAAAAGTAGATAAAGTAATGGAAAACGTATTTGGCTGGCCTATGGGTCCGGCTTACCTACTTGATGTTGTAGGTATTGATACAGCGTTCCATTGTACTGGCGTAATGGCTGACGGTTTCCCTGAGCGTATGGCTCGTGCTGATAAAGACCCTGTGACTATTTTTGCCAACGAAAAACGTTTTGGTCAAAAGAACAAAGCCGGTTTTTACAAATACGAAACAGATCGTCGCGGTCGTCTTAAAAAGTCTCATGACGAGACAGCAATTGAGCTACTAAGCCCAATTACAGACGCACCAAAAGAATTTGATAAACAAGAAATCATCGACCGTTGTATGATTCCAATGATCAACGAAGTGCTACTGTGCTTGCAAGAAGGTATTGTTGCCTCGCCGCAAGAAGCAGATATGGCATTAGTTTACGGTGTTGGTTTCCCTCCATTTAGAGGCGGCGCGTTCCGTTACTTAGATCAAACTGGTTTAGCTAACTTTGTTGCAGCAGCAGACAAATACGCTCACCTAGGTGCGATTTACCAAGTATCTGAGCAAACTCGCAAGTGGGCCGAAGAAGGTCGTGTTTTCTATAAGGTGGAAGGTTAATATCATGAATAATCCAGTAATTGTAGATTGTATCCGCACACCAATGGGTCGCTCTAAAAGTGGTGTATTCAAACATAAACGTGCAGAAGACTTAAGCGCACATTTAATGAAAGGCTTACTAGATCGCAACCCTGCAGTTGATCCTGCATCAATTGACGATATTTATTGGGGTTGTGTACAGCAAACATTAGAGCAAGGCTTTAACGTAGCACGTAACGCATCATTGCTTGCCGGTATTCCGCACAGCGTTCCTGCTGTTACGGTTAACCGTTTATGTGGCTCTTCTATGCAAGCATTGCATGACGCAGCACGCGCAATAATGACAGGCGCTGGCGACACTTACCTAATTGGTGGTGTTGAGCACATGGGTCACGTACCTATGACTCACGGCAACGACTTTCACCCAGGCTTAGCAACATCAATTGCACAAGCGTCTGGCTCTATGGGCTTAACAGCAGAATACCTTGCAACGCTTCATGGCATTAGCCGTGAGCAACAAGATGAATTTGCTTACCGTTCACATCAACGTGCACAAGCTGCAACTGTTGAAGGCCGTTTTCGTCGCGAAATTTTAGCAATGGAAGGTCACGATGCAGATGGTTCGCTTATCTTAGTTGAAGACGACGAAGTAATTCGCCCAGAAACAACAGTAGAAGGTCTTTCAAAGCTTCGCCCTGTATTTAATCCTGCATCAGGTACGGTAACAGCCGGTACGTCTTCTGCACTTTCTGACGGCGCATCTGCAATGTTAGTAATGAGCGAAGAAAAAGCAAAAGAACTTGGCTTACCAATTCGTGCGCGTATTAAAGCAATGGCAGTCGCTGGTTGCGATCCATCAATTATGGGTTACGGCCCAGTACCAGCAAGTAAAAAAGCACTTGCACAAGCCGGTATTACAATTGATGACCTAGGCGTAGTAGAACTTAATGAAGCCTTTGCAGCACAATCATTACCTGTAATGAAAGATTTAGGGTTAATGGATGTTGTTGACGAAAAAGTGAATTTAAATGGCGGCGCAATCGCACTTGGTCACCCACTGGGTTGTTCGGGTTCGCGTATTAGCACATCGCTTATTCACTTAATGGAAGACAAAAATGTACGATACGGTTTAGCAACTATGTGTATTGGTTTAGGCCAAGGCATTGCAACTGTATTTGAACGTGTTCAAGACTAATTAGTTTAAACATGTAAAACCATCTTGGTGATTAAAAAGGCGAACTGATTTTATTCAGTTCGCCTTTTTTATTAGCTTCAATTTATAAAACGTCCCTTTATCAAACAAGCATGTAACAGCGTAATTATGTGATCGGGCGTATTATTAAATAAAGCATTTTGAAACTGCTAAAAGCATTAAGTAAAATAGTTAAATTACACATAAAATTGCGTTAAACTGCCAAACTTATTAATTGCTATACCTAAGCACTCGCGTACACAGCAATCACTTTAATTAAACAGGCCAATTTATTATGAGCTTTGATAATCCCGATCACCAATTAGATGCCATAGGCCTTCGCTGCCCTGAGCCAGTAATGATGGTACGTGCTGCTATTCGTAAAATGAACGATGGTGAAACGTTATTAATAACTGCTGATGACCCATCAACCACTCGCGACATTCCGAGCTTTTGTACATTTATGGATCACACGCTGGTGGCTAAAGATGCAGAAGAAGCACCGTATAGATATGTGGTGAAGAAAGGGCTTTAAACTCACGTAGGTTGGGTTGAGTTTTACGAAACCCAACGTATTTAATAACCACCAAAATCGTTTTGTTCGCCACACATGTTGGGTTTCGCTTCACTCTACCCAAACTACGAAACCCCCTTGGTGTTGATGCTGAATAAATCCTACAACGTCCTTGTCACAAGTCCATCAACCCACTAGGGCTATTAAATAGCTAAAAATCACTTCTTCGTTATCGTCACTTGTGGCTTATCGTAGTCACTGTAATCAATACTTACTATGTACGTGCCTTTTATTGCTGGTGTGAAACTAAAGTAGTTATAAATAGTATTACAGTCTGCGATAGCTGGCTGGCCGAGTGTTAGTTTTTGCCCTGCTGGTTGTGCGTCGCTGTAGCCACAGTTGTAGCCTTCACTAAAATCGGCATCGGCTATTTTAAATTCGTACACTTTACCTGGGGTCGAAAATTTAACTTCTGCTTGATAAAGCGCAGGTCCAACTGGCGCAAACTGATACTGGGGTTCTGCATCCCACAGTGTAAAGTCGCCACGTAAGTAAATTGTGCGGTCAAGCTCTTGCTGTGGCAATACATCGTTAATCGAAATTTGGCTTGTGCAGGCAGTAAGTAAACCAGCAATTGCTAAGGTTAAAATTCGTTTCATAGAAATCATCAATGGGTATCCTTTGCATACAGTGAAAACTAAAAAGCCAGCAAAACGCTGGCTTTTAAAATTGCTAATCGGTGTTATTTTTGTAAAACAGAAATATCTGCAATACCTAAAAACAATCCGCTTAACTGGCTTAATAGCGCTAGACGATTTTGCTTAACAGCTTCATCGTCGGCCATAACCATTACGTTGTCAAAAAAGTTATCAACACTTTCACGAATACCCGCCAATTGGCTTAATGCTTCTTGGTAGTTTCCATCTGCGTAAAGTGGTGCAAGGTCAGTAGCAAATTTTGCTACTTGTGATGCCAATACTTTTTCGGCGTCGTCGCTTAATAAGCTCTCATCAACACTACCTTGGCTGGTAATGTCGTTTTTAGCCAGAATATTACCTACACGCTTATTAGCTGCTGCAAGCGCTTCTGCTGCGTCTAATGTGCGGAAGTGGCTTACGGCTTTAACACGGCGGTCAAAATCAACAGGTTTAGTCGGACGACGTGCAAGCACTGCTTGAATTACGTCTACTTCAATACCTTCGTCTTGATACCAAGCCCGGAAGCGCCCTAGCATAAATTCAAATACGTCAGTTGATACATTTAAGTTAGTTAACTTGTCGCCAAACAATGTTTGCGATTTAGCTACTAGGTCTAAAATATCAAGTGGTAGTTCTTTTTCTACCATGATGCGCAGTGCACCTATAGCAGCACGACGAAGAGCAAATGGGTCTTTGTCACCTTTAGGTGCTTGGCCTATACCAAAAATACCCACCAGCGTATCAAACTTATCAGCAATCGCTACTGCACAGCTAATTAAGTTTGTAGGTAAGTTATCCCCTGCAAAGCGTGGCATGTACTGCTCGTTTTGCGCTACGGCTACATCTTCGGCTTCACCATCGTGGCGAGCGTAATGCATTCCCATTACACCTTGTACGTCGGTAAATTCCATTACCATTTCAGTCATTAGATCTGTTTTACTTAATAAGCCTGCACGTTTTGCTAGGTCTTTATCAGCACCTAATTGCTCAGCAATGTAACCTGCAAGCTCACTAATACGCTCAGATTTATCTTTAAGCGTACCAAGTTGCTTTTGGAACAATACGCTATCAAGCGACTCTAGTCGGCTTTCTAGGGTTTTCTTTTTATCTGTTTCAAAGAAGAACTGTGCATCGGCTAAACGCGGGCGCACTACTTTTTCGTTACCAGAAATAACCACACTTGGATCTTTACTTTCGATGTTAGATACAAACAAAAACTTATTTAAAAGTTTGCCGTTTTGATCTAATAACGGGAAATATTTTTGATCGTCTTTCATGGTGTAAATTAACGCTTCGGCTGGTACATCTAAAAATGCTTCTTCAAATGTTGCCGTTAAAGTAACTGGCCACTCTACAAGTGATGTTACTTCTTCCAGTAAATCTTCATCCATTGCAACAACAGCGTTAACTGCGCTTGCAGCCTCTTCTATTTGTGCTCGAATTTGCGCTTTACGTTGCTCGTAATCAGCAATAACGTAAGCAGATTTAAGTACGTCAAAAACGTCATCTGCATGGTTAATGCTAATTTTTTCTGGGTGATGAAAACGATGACCCTGAAGCTGGTTAGTTATTTGCTTACCAAGAATTTCGCCTTCAAGTAGCTCATCACCAAATAAAATAGTTACTGTATGCACTGGGCGAATAAATTGTGTTTTATTCGCGCCCCAACGCATTGGTTTAGGGATTGGTAATTTACTTAATGCTTTTGTGATTGCATCTGTCATTAGGGTTTTAGATTCTTGCCCTGCTACTTTAGCAATGTGCAATAACCAAGCGCCTTTATCGGTTTCAAGTGTTTGTGCGTCTTTTACTTCAATACCACAACCACGTGCCCAACCCATTGCTGCTCTTGTTGGGTTACCTTCGCTGTCAAACGCTGCCTTTGTTGCTGGGCCACGCTTTTCAACTTCTTTGTCTTGTTGCTTAGCTTCAAGCGCTTTTACTTGTAAACCCAAACGACGAGGCGATGCATACCAGCTTACGCCTTGGTGTGCTAATTCTAATGTTTCTAGCTCTTGAGTTAAGTTTGCAGCAAAGGCTTCTGCTAATTTACGCAATGCTTTTGGTGGTAACTCTTCAGTGCCAATTTCTACTAATAAATTTTGTGCTGACATTTTACTTATCCTTACACAGCGGGAAACCAAGCGCTTCACGTTTGTCATAGTAACTTTGTGCACACGCTTTTGATAACGCACGAACGCGTAAGATATAACGCTGACGTTCGGTTACCGAAATTGCGTGGCGTGCGTCTAGTAAGTTAAATGCGTGCGATGCTTTCATTACTTGCTCGTATGCAGGTAGTGGTAAGTTAGCTTCAATTAACTTTTGGCTTTCTACTTCACACTTATCAAACTGTGCAAATAAGTCTTCTACGTTTGCATGTTCAAAATTATAAGTAGATTGCTCTACTTCATTTTGATGGAACACGTCGCCGTATGTTACGCGCCCTAGTGGACCGTCTGCCCATACTAGGTCGTAAATGCTATCTACGCCTTGAATGTACATTGCTAAACGCTCTAGGCCGTAAGTAATTTCGCCTGTTACTGGTGAGCACTCTAAGCCACCCACTTGTTGAAAGTAGGTAAACTGCGTTACTTCCATGCCGTTTAACCAAATTTCCCATCCCAAGCCCCATGCGCCTAGCGTAGGTGATTCCCAGTTATCTTCTACAAAGCGAACTTCGTGAGTAAGGGTATCAATACCCATTGCCGCTAATGAGCCTAAGTAAAGCTCTTGGATGTTATCTGGCGATGGCTTTAAAACTACTTGGAATTGGTAGTAATGTTGTAGGCGATTTGGGTTTTCACCATAGCGGCCATCCGTAGGACGACGACACGGCTGAACGTACGCGCTCGACATTGGCTCTGGACCAATAGACTTTAAAAATGTTTGCGGGTGAAATGTCCCGGCGCCCACTTCCATATCAAGTGGTTGAATAATGACACAGCCTTGCTGCGCCCAATAATCCTGTAAAGCCAGGATCAAACCTTGAAAGGTTTTTACGTCATATTTTTGCATATTTGGCTTTTTACTATCTAAGAAGTAGCGTGAAAATTACCCTTAGTATACCGTGTGTACACTCAGGTTTTAAGCAGTTTGTGTAATTGAAAAAATAAAAAAGGAGCCATTAGGCTAATGCCAGTCAGTTAAGCTGACTGGCATCTTTCTTTTTATGAGGATACTTAGATGGTTTTGGCTTAACCCATCGGGGATATCTTCTATCCTCTCGTCTAGCTGGAAGCTTAAATAAGAGCA
>NZ_JACJDY010000037.1:0-24430 GCF_014163785.1 Pseudoalteromonas sp. SR43-7
TTAGGTGCTGGAAAACAGGAAAAGCTTATGATGAATCAAAATATTTAAAAGCACTAAAAGAGAAAGGTTCTCCTCTTTTAGTGGTAGAAAAAGCTTGTTGAATGCCTCAGGGCGTGAAGCGGACGGTGGTAACGCCCCAAGCAGGGGATTTTAAGAGCGTTTTTCAGCGAGTAAAATTCCCGCTGACTTGGCTTGTTAGGTTGCTGGTCTACAACAAACACTATTGAGCCTCGACGCTGTGATAATCAGCTGATGTTTCATAACAATTGACACACACAACTGACATTTTATTAAAGGCTCGAAACTTCTTAGTCATACCATCTTCTTCATCAAACAAGGCTTCACATTTGGAACACCACGCTTGAAGGTCATTAGGTTCGCTAGAGTTTTCAATAAAGCCTACAGGTACACCTTCTGGTTTCAACAAATGGCAACAGACGACGGCTGCAACTCGCTTACCATGTTCGCCACAATCAACATACATTGGTTCAATCTCAGTGCTCATATGCAACCTAACAACTCTATCAGAGGACACTTTCCCTTTGTTAGCGCGAAAACGTCCTTATTGTATGAGTTTCTATTAATAGCAAATAGTGTAAGTTATTGCTAGCTATAAATATTATGCTTTCTGATATTTATATATACATGTAAAAAAGAGGAAGGCTTCCTCTTATTCTCGCTAAGTTAATGACACCCCCTCTGAATGACCGCTGCTCGCTCATAACTGCCTATCAATTGCACTCTACAATGTCTTATTTGATCTTCTTTGCTTATTTATTTTTTACTGTTTTTGGCTGGCTTAATAGGTTTTATAAATATATGATATTGATAATTATTTGCATTAACGGGTTTTGAAAGGTGTGTATGAAAAAGTCTATGTTAACTCTGGCGTTAGTTATGGGTTTGAGTGGTTGTAGTACAGCCACTGCGCCGCCTGATAAAAGCTCATCGTTGTATTACTCAGCACTTTATAATGCACAAGCAAAGCCTGTTAGCTCTATATTATTAGAGCCCACGCTATTAAATGCCGATGTGGTTTTAGTAGGTGAATGGCATACACACTCGGGCGTGCATTTATTTCAGGCTGAGTTATTTGAGCAATTAAGCAAAAGTAATAAACGCACTGCCCTTTCGCTTGAACAATTTAGCCGTGTCGATCAGCTTATTTTAAACCAGTATGTTAAAGGTGAAATTGGTGAGCAATACTTAATTGATAACACCCAAGCGTGGCCTAACTACAAAAGTGATTACCGTGCGTTGGTAGAGCTGACTAAAGCGAACAATAGCGATGTAATCGCTGCCAATGCCCCTAAAAATATAGTCACCTGTATTGGCAGGCAAGGCATAAGCTACCTAAATAAACTTGATGAAATACAGCAGAGCTATATTGCAGCCGCTATTGATACGTCCCCCAGTGATTATAAACAACGTTTTATGACCTCAATGCACCACGGCTCGCCGAGTCAAAACGAGAATTATTATGCTGCGCAAGTTACCTGGGATGAAACCATGGGGGAGTCTATCGTTAACTATTTAAATAATCATAAAGATGCGCAAATAATGCATATAGCGGGCGATTTTCATGTAAAAAATGGCGAAGGTATAGCGCGCGTTATTAAGCGTTTAGCGCCAGAGCTAAATGTTGTGTGGATATCGCCGGTAACGAATGTGCAAGCTAATCAAAGTGGGTATCAGTTGCAGGTTAACCCTTTGCCAACCCGTTATGTACAAAAAGAACATCAGCAAGCCGCTTTTAAAGCGTTAGGCAAGCGAGGCGAGCAAACAGCTTGCTTATAAAATAAGACATAGTTAGTGAATCTCTTAACCAGGGCTCAGGTTAACTATGTCGTCATGTATTTAGTTTAGTTATTTCGGGCTTGGTTGGTTAGCTCAACCAGCGCTTTACGTACCTCTAACGGGCTGTTGCACTGGGTTTTAAAGTTAATAAAATAATTACGCTTTTGGTTTTGTATATAAAAACCAGTGGGTAATAGGCCGCTCATTATTGGGGTGTTATCGGCTACGCCGTAGTGCTGCATTAATATGAGCGACATAGCATCTTGGTGATCTTCATTCATATGGTTAATCATGCTTTGCTGTTGGCTTTCATCCCAGTTTTTTGCCTCGCCCTGCCACTCGATTTGTTCAAGCCAAAATATTTTGCCAAAGCCGCCAATGTAACGCACTCGCACTACGTCTAATTGCCATAACTGAAAGTCGTGCGCATTGCGATAGCTAGCGGCTTCGGGGTATAGGGCAATATAGTTATCAAGTAAAGTGTGTGCTTGCTCACTTGGCACAATAGAGCCATCGCCTACGAGTGTTACGCGGCCGTGCTCGTTTTGATCGCCGTAGTCGGCGGCATCATATACAGTTAGGCTCATACGAGAGTCGTGCTTTAGATTTTTAGTGTGCTGGGCTATATCGCTAATAAAAAAGTAAACACGGCCCTGTTCGTCGCACATATAGGGGGTTACTGAGCCAAACGGGTAGCCGCGTAAATTATTAGAAATAGTCGACATGACACCGGCATTGGTTTTGTAAACCAAGGTACGTGCATCGTTTAACGCTTGCTCTCTCATAAAAACTCCTGACGTTGAGAAAAAACCATGGGTGCATCGTTATAAGGGTGAGGGTTTACGTGCAGTTTCATGGCGTACATTTGTTGTAAATTTTGTTCAGTTAATACGGTGTTTATAGGCCCACTTTGCAGCACTTTTTTGTTGTGCAGCAAAATAGCGTCGGTTGCATAAAGGCTGGCCAAATTTAGATCGTGTATTGCAATAATGGCGCTGTTACCCTGCCCTACAAACGCTTTAACGCAGCTGAGCAAAGCATGTTGATGGCGCATATCAAGTGCTGATGTAGGTTCGTCGAGCAGCATTAGTTTTGGCTCGGCTGATTGTGTAAAAGCGTTTAGCTGCGCTAAAGTACGCGCCATATGCACGCGTTGTTGCTCTCCGCCCGAAAGCGCACTTACGCGGCGAGTTAAATAATGGCTTAAATCCATAATAGCGGCGTATTTATTTACTTTTTCGCTTTGCATTTTTAATGACTCTACATACGGGTAACGGCCCATTGCAATAAGCTCAAATACAGTAAAATCAAACCCTACGTGGTTAGCTTGCATCATTACTGCACGCTGTGTGGCTAGGCTTTTTTTAGCGTGAGAGGCCAGCGGCTTAGCATTAAAGAGTACACTGCCTGTAAAGGAGTGCATACCTGCTAAGGTATGCAGCAAGGTAGATTTACCTGCGCCATTTTCACCAAGTAGTGCTACAAGTTGCCCTTGTTTAGCGCTGCCATTAATAGCGTTTAAAACGCTGTGATTATCAAAGCCAACGCTTAGATTGTTAAACGTGATCATGACCAACCTCGCTTATTTTTCACTATTAAATAAATAAACAATGGCGCACCCAATAATGCAGTAATAATGCCAATGGGTAGCTCTGATGGCATGATCACAATGCGTGCTAGCCAGTCAGAAAGTAGCAATACCACTACGCCAATTAGCATACAAAGCGGCAGCATATTACGTAAATGCGGCCCCACCATTAAGCGGGCAATATGCGGGACTACCAATCCAACAAACCCTATTAAGCCGGTAAGTGCCACAACCGCCCCTACTCCTAGTGCAACAAGTATAATTACATATAGTTTGAGCTTGTTGGTGTCTACCCCTAGGTACTGAGCTTGTGACTCGCCAATAAGGAGTAAGTTCATGGGCTCTTTTAACCGCCACAGGCCAATTAGGCTGATAAACAGTAACGGCGCAGCTTGAATAATCGTGCTCCAGCTTGCTCCGCCTAATGAGCCCATGGTCCAGTAATTTATTAATCGTAATGCACTGTCATCGGCAAAAAAGCTCAGTAGTCCAATAACCGCAAAGGCTAATGCGTTAATAGCAACCCCCACCAATATAAGTGTGGTGATATTAATTTGCCCTTGCTGCTTGGCAATAAAATATACCAGCGAGGTAACACCAAGCGCCCCTAAAAACGACGCATAAGGTAAATACAACTGCGCGTTAAAATTAAACTGCGCGCTAAGTGCTATAAACGCCACAGCAACCATAGCCGCACCCGCACTAATGCCTATAATAGATGGGTCGGCCAATGGGTTGCGGCACAGCGCTTGCGTTGACGCGCCAGTTTGGGCAAGCACCAACCCTACAAGCACTGCAAGCACAAAGCGTGGCAAACGTATTTGCATTACGACATTAATTTGCAGCGCATCAAACTGATTAAAGTACTCGGGCGCAAGCCAAGCAATGGCTAAACGCCAATCCCACCCTGCTGGCCCGTACCCTATGCTAAGTAGCGCCAAAGCAAAAATACACACAGAGGCTAATAGCATCCATTTATGGGTTTGGCTAAGTGTTACAGGCTTAAAACGGCTCAATGTTAGGGTGTTCATAAGCGAGTTTTATACTCGTCAAGCTCATTAATTGCTGTGGCTATACGCGGCGACATGCCAAGCGAAAGTAGGCTATCCATTACAAGTAAGTTACAGGTTTGCGCCGCTTTTAATAAGTGTAGTGTAGGTTGCTCACAAAAAGCCTGCTTACCGCCAAGGCTTTGTACAACGTGGGCTGGGGCTACTAAAAAGTCGGGCTGATTTATAGCCAGTACTTCACTATTTATTGCTTTAAAGCCTGAATGCGTAGCGCCTATATTAGTAATGCCTGCATAGCTAAATAATAAATTAGGGACGGTTTCTTGCCCGGCGGCAACAAGCCCGCGCTCATTAGCTGAGAGTAAAAATAGCGCGCTGTGTGTTTGCGCTTTTGCTTTTTCAGGTAACGATTTTGTAATGTGCGTAATAAGTGTTTGTGCTTTTTGCTTAGCGTTTAAATCGTCACCTAAGCGTTTTATTAGCTCAAGTAGCTCGTTAACTGAGGTCGGCTTTTTATAATGAATTAGCTTAACTCCTGTTGCCTCAATTTGCTTAAGTGCTTGGCTTCGCCCTGCGCCTTCAAGCGCTAACAAGCTGGTTGGACGCATTGAAAGTACGCCTTCTGCAGCTAAATCGCGATAATAGCCCACTTGCGGTAATTGCGTGGCTTGGTGCGGGTACATGCTCGATTGATCAACAGCTACAAGGGTATTTTGTTTGCCTAGCGCATAAATTATTTCAGTAAGGGTGCCGCCAGCGCTAATAACGCGCTCTTGTGCAAGTGCAGATTGGGCCATTAAAGCAAACAATATAAATAGGTATTTCATTACACACTCCGGTTTTATTTTTTGGCTATTATAACCAGTTAAATCTAAATGAAAATGATTATCATAATTAATTGATCTTATTTTGTCTTAGTTGTAACATCTCGGCCATAAATAATAACTATTATCATTTGGAGTTAAAATGAATCCCTCTGCGTTTAGATTTACTGCTATAGCAACCTTACTACTCGGCTCGGGCACTGCCATTGCCGAAAACATAATTGACGATCATATTGTTGTAAGTGGCTCGCGCTTTGAGCAAAAGCTTAAAGATGTAACAGGCTCCGTCACTGTTATTACCGAGCAAGACATAGAGCGTCAGCTAGCTGTAGATTTACAAACCATGTTTAAGTACGACCCAAGCATTGCAACGACAGGCAGTGGCGCAGGCGCGCAAACACTTACAGTACGTGGTGTTGGTGGTAACCGGGTTGTATTTATAAAAGATGGCCGACGCACCAACGATGGTTATGCAGGTGGAGGGGGCTATTTAGTTGGCCGTAATTATTTTGACGTAGCAGGTGTAAAACAAGTAGAAGTAGCCAAAGGTGCTGCATCGTCATTATATGGCTCTGATGCACTTGGTGGCATTGTGGTTATAACCACTAAAGATCCTAGTGATTATTTAAAAAATAACAGCAGCTTTGTAAAAATGGCGCTTGGGTATCAAGGTCAAAGTAATCAAGTTGCCGCCGATATTACTGCGGCAAAAGACTTAGGCGACTTTGCAGTAAGTGCCGTGTATAGCCACCGCGATAGCGAAGAAGTACAAAACTATGACGAAAACTTACCCGGTTATGATGCTAAGTCGGATGCTTTATTAGTTAAATTTGAGCAACAGCTTGATGAAAAACGCACACTTAAATACACCCTTGATTACTTTAATCAAACAACTGAGCAAGTAATAACCCCCGCTGTTCAAGAAACCGAAGAAGATGACACGAGTTGGTCACTGGCGCTCGATTACTATTCAGAAGTAGCAACCGCTGCGTTTGATAAATGGTACGGGCAAATGTCTTATAGTAGTTACGAGCAACAAAGCGATCAAATTAGTGGCGCAAGCACCTACACCGATTATAACGACTATCGTTTTGAGCAAAATATTTTAGGTTTAAAAGCGGTATTTAATAAAGGGTTTAACGCAGAGGGTGCCGATCATGAAGTGGTATACGGGATTGATATAGACTTATACGACACCACCCGCCCACGTTTTAAAACCCGTATTTTAGCCGATGGCACTGTTGATTTTACAGACCAAAAACAAAAAGCATTCCCGGGGGCTGATACCTCTTTAATTGGCGCTTATGTACAAGACAGTATCTCGTTTAATAATAGCGCGTGGTCGGTTATTGCGGGTGTGCGATATGATTACTACACCCTAGAGGCTAAAAATGATGAGCTATACGCCGATGCGCAGCTTGGTGATATTACCGAATCTGCTTTTTCGCCTAAGCTAGGTGCTATATACCAAGTGGATGATAACTTATCGTGGTACGGGCAATACGTACGAGGCTTTAAAATACCACCACACGACCAAGCCTATCAAAGCCACGGCGTTGAACCGTTTTATCAAATATTACCAAACGCCGATTTAGACCCTGAAAGCAGTGATTCGTTTGAGCTTGGGCTAAGATACGCCAGCAGCGAAATTAGCGTAAATTTAAGTGCTTTTTATGCAGCATACGATGACTTTATAGAAACCGCCGTAGTGGGTGTTGAGCCAACGTACATTCCTGGCGTAAACAAAACGCTGTATCAGTACCAAAATATTAGCGAAACACAAATAAGCGGTGTGGAAGCCGGAATTGCCATGTATGTAGCTGAAAATATACTACTAGAGGCAAACGTGGCTTACGTTGATGGTGAAAATAAAGAAACCGATCAGCCACTTACCAGCATTAGCCCGTTAAATGGCTCAGTATTGTTAAGTACAGAACAGGGTAATATTAACTGGACCGCCGCGTTGCGTTTGGCTAAATCGCAATCGGATGTAGTACTTGATACAAACGGTAACAAAACTACGCAAGGACATGGCTACGGCGTTGTTGATTTATACGCAAACTACGAATGGCAAGCGTGGCAGCTAAATGTAGGTGTACTTAACTTGCTCGATAAAGAATATGTACCTTTTGAGTTGATTGCAGGTCAATCACAAGCTGCTGATTTTAGCCAATACACCCAACCTGGGCGTAACTTTTCAGCCAAAATAAGCTATGAGTTTTAATTAGCTCCTAGAAAATTAAATAGCAACAAACGCTGCATGAAGCTGCAGCGTTTGTTGAGTTTATTTTTTGATATTTATAAATGACACCCATATTAATTTTTTAGTAAAGCGAGTTGCCTAGATTCTAATTGGAAGTGCATTAATAGAGGTGGTACAAAGTAGCTAGACGTTGGCATATTTACCAAACTTTGTGATTGATGATTTAGGGCTTAAAAAATTTACTGTAAAGGGGGTTAACAGTCACTATAGCGAAGACATAGTAATGATTTACAAACCATCAAAAGCTGATGGCTGGCTTAATAAACTCATGCACTCTTTGTAGAGAATTTATCAATTTAAGTTCAATGCAAAGTATTACTTAGCTAAGCAGTGGTTAGCTAATATCAGCAGCAACAATGCACTGATTACGGCCATGTTCTTTTGCATGGTAAAGTGCTTTGTCAGCACATTTGTAAACTTGGTTTATATATTTGCTGTACTCAGGACTAAAAGCATCAAACTAAGTGTATAAAAAAGGCCAGATGCTAACGCAACTGGCCTTTCATTAAAACCGTCATGTATTTAGAGATGACGGGATGTTATTTAAACTTATTTACTAACGTTTTTACGGCGTCTATTAAACCATACTAATGGAGTAAATAATAAAGCTATAAAGCCAAAACTACCACCACCGCTAGATTTTGATTCAGTTACAGGCACTGTTGCTACCGCCTCATTTTTTACCATTACAGTACTTTGTTGAGTCACAGTTGTTACACCATCACTTACGGCAACTTCAAAAACAAGCTCTTCATCTGCAGTAATAGCTGCAGGTGTGAAGCTCAAAGTTGCTGTATCAGTACCTGTGAGCGTAGCAGCACTACCGCTAACCTGAGTCCAAGCATAAGTTAGTGTTTGACCATTGCGATCTGACGCTGTTGCTGTAATTGTTCCTGTAGCCGATTCAGTAATTTCCGCTGATACACTTTCGATTAAAACAAGTGGAGCTGCGTTGTCACATGCTAGTGAATCACCCGCTACAAGCTCTGAAAATACAGGAGATAAAACGTTAGACATAGTTAGGTTATCAATCCACCAACCTAAATCATCAACTGCGCCATCTGATGAGATTCTAAAGCGTACTTTTACTAAGTTGCCGTTTAGAGCATCACCAAAATTGATAGTTTCATAATTACCATACGCGCCACTATCTTGTACGTTATTACCTGTGTATGTTTCACGTTCTTGAAGCTCTTGAGAATCGTTTTCGATTAGAACAGCGTCATAGCCAACATCAAATGTGCCGCCAATTTCAGTGGCATCAACCCAGTCACCGCCATTAACACTAACTTCTACAACACCACCATCCCAGTTTTGCTCAATACTATAGAAATGCCAAAACGAGATTTCAAAGTCGCCTGAGTAACCAACTTCGAATGGCTTACTCTCTATTGCTACATCTGATTGGAAGCCATTATTTACAAGGCGCATTGCCTGTGTGCCTAGCTCAAACCCACCTTGTTCAAAGAAGGCAATATTACCACTATTATCCATAACCTGAGTGCCAACAGCTAAGTCACCGCCAAACATTACGTTTTCTTTTAAATCTAATAGTGATGAACTTGCTACTTCCATATCATCTGAAACTACAGCTCCAACAGGCATTTCTGACTTAAAGCCCATATTTACTTCAAACGTAAGTGTTTGATCAAGTGCTTCAACGATATCATCGTCCGTTTCAATTTCAGGGAATGTGACTTCAATTTCTAGTGTTTCAGCTGTACCCGCTTCGTTCAAAGTAACTTTAATATCGTTACTAGTTATTGCTTCGTACGGTTGAACTTCACCAAAAGTAAGTAAACCATCATTTTCAAATGTTACATCATGATCGCTTATAACTGTCAGTTGCGCTGTTGTACCACTAAGTACTTCACTACCACGGTTAGTAATTGTTACGCTAACCGTACTCGTTTCGCCTTTATCTAAAATATTGTCGTTAGTACAAAAACCAAGCTCTGTACCATTGTACATGTTGTTTAAGTCAGCACTTGCAAATGCATAGCTAGAAAGCTGTGTTTTATCTGATTCAACCACACCAGTAAGGTCATTACTGAAACGATCTGGCGATACTGCGCCAAGACCCATACCACGTTTAGCAAATGCACCTACCATTAACTTGTAATCAGCAGGGTCTACTGCATAGGCAGCAGCTAAAATAGCATCACGTGCTTCAGTGTAGGTTGGTGCTATAGGTGTTAATTTGTAACCTGCAACTAAGTAATCTGCCATTCGAGTTTGTGCTTCATTAAAGCCATGCTCGTTGATAAGCGCTACGTAGTTTTCCCATAATACAGTTGCCCAAATTTCGCCGGCAGCATGAGGAGAAGCCACGCTTGTTGGTGATATACCAATATCAGCACCAGCATTTTCAGTAATATGGCGGAACGACAATGCATTTACATCTGTATCAGTTGAATAAGGAAGACGACGAATACCGAAGTAGAAGTCTTCTACAAATGTGCCGCTACCATATGCTTTTTGGAACTTATCGTTACCTGTAATATTTATATCGCTTTCTTTAGCGATAAACATTAATGAGTGGAAATCGCCCCAGCCTTCGCCCATTGCGCGGCCTTGGAAGTTAATAAGGCCTGATGAATTACCGACTAAGCGGTTACTAATGTAGTGACCCCATTCATGAGCAATAATACCATTATCAAACGTACCATCTTTTAATGTTGCTTTGGTAAACATGTCTACAGTAACAACTTCACCAGCATCAATTAGGTCATACATTGCATGACCATCAGCGTAATTTAAACCCATATTTGGAATGGTTACAGTATCGTCTTCACCGCCCATTGGTGCCGGTTCTGCCGTATCTGGGTCATTATTAACAACGATAGTTGCTATTGCACCTGCATCTTGTGCATTTTTTACTTTAATTGTAAATGAGCATGATCCACGGTCTACAATTGCAATTTTCCCTGCTAGTTCAGCAGCATTTATAGCAGGCTCACAACCATCATTAATACTTGTTGAATCTACTGTATTTCCATCATCTAAACGAACAACTTCTGCAGCCACATCACTGAATTGGTATTTACCAAAGCCAGATTCTTTTGTTGAAGCTAAAAGGCCTAAAGAGTCATGTGAAGTTACTGTAATACCAAAATCTACACCAACAGTGGCATCTTTACTGTTGTACAAGTACATTTGCATACGTGGGCTAGCACCATCAGCTGGCGTAGACATATTTGCGTTATTACGACCTGAGTTATCTTGAGCCTGTGCTTCAATCGGGTCACCTTCTACGCCGCCACGACCAAAGTTAGATACCTGCGCTACATTTGACGTTTCATCAAAGCCATGGTCATAGAAAAAATCATGTAAAAAGTTATTCATGTAAAACAAGTTAACAATAGCCGCTTTACGGTTTGCGTAGCTATTTGCGACTTCATCTACTCGATAAGGGTAGTCAAATGTGAAATCTGCTGTTGTTTCAGCGGTAAAGTCACCTTCACTAAAGTCTTGAGGTGCAACCACATCTGCGTAAGCAAATACGTTATTACCTGATGTTGTTGTTGCGTCATCAGCTAACCATGGGTCCATTGTGCTTAGTTTGCTGTAGTAAGATAGAGATACCATTGGCGCGTCTAAAATCTCAGTCTCGTCTACTTGTCCTGGGCCATCTGCAGGAATTACATCACCGTGCGGGCTTTCCATTGGGTAGCCATCTTGGTTAGCGTAAACACGGTAATTAAAGTCAGCTGCATGAGATTTCAAATCTTTCGCAAAATATACTTTGCTGTTATTTGAATCTACTACGTAGCTAAAGTAGTCACTTTCTAAAGAGCCTGCTTCTGCTACTTCTACTTCAATGTAGTAAGCTGATTTAAGCTCGCCTGCAACTTCAAAAAACACTTCTTTTGCACGTGGTGTACCTAAAACAATCTTAGAATCATCTAATGATTTAGCCTCATATTTTGCATATCCACCTTCGTTACCAATTTTACGAAGTGAGACATCAATATTTGCTAATTCACTAAATGCTTTTCTTATACTTTGCTCAGAGCTTACAAAACCAGTTAACGCAGCAAGTTTATTTTTAGATGACGACGTATCAGCAAAATAACCCGAACTTGCTACTAGGTTGTACTCTTTATCCATTAACAAGTTGTATTCGCGGTTAAAAACTTCAACACCGTTTACTTGTTGTTTGTATTTTGCACTAATAGAACCGCGTTTTTGCTCTGATAAATCAACCATAACAGCAGAAGATGCTGTTGCTTTACGATTACTAATACCTGTTAAAGTTTCAATATAAAAGTCAGCAGCATATTGATTACGGTTATCAGGTGCGATTAAATCCATGTCAGGCTTACGCTGACCTATTGCTTGCCATAAAAATGTTGCTTTACCCATTTGTGCATCGTAAATAGATTTTTGACCCGATACAGTGGCGCGTTCCGCTAAGGTTCTCTGCTGAACAGCAGCTAAAGAAGTACCCTGAGTAACTGCATTTGTAGCACTTACATCATAAAATCGAGTTTGTTCAGCGGCCGTTAGCTCACCTGCTGCTAATGTTGATGCTACAACCATGGCAATAGTTGTTAACTTAAATTGAGACATGTATCCACCTGTTTGTGTTTATTATGTTTAAACACTTAATGTTTTTAAATTGATTATTTTATGTAAACGCCTAGTTAAGTTGTTAATATACAGACTTGAATAAGGCTGAATAGCTTTAAATTTAAAGAAAAGTAAACAAAGGTAAACGAATGCAAAAAATAATTTTTACAAGTGCAGTGCCAATAATTGCAGTTTTATTACTATCTGCATGTAATAACAGTGAAAAAACAGAGGTTAACAACTCTCAGGCACAACCTAAAACAGCAGAAATCATTATAAAAGAATCATCTAAGAACCAGAAAAGTGACACTATTTTCCCTAAAAAAGAAAGTAGTCAAGGTGTTATTAAAAATGCATCTAAAAGCATAAATTCATCGGGTGATAAACTTATCTTTAACTCTGAGCAGTTATTTAAAGGCGACGTTATTTATAATCAGAACTTAAAACAAAAAGGGGTAGTAACAGGTACTCTTACAATTACATTAAATACCGATTCTGTGCCTGATGAGTTAAAAAATAATTATGAGTTAGTCAAGTCAACAGCTCACAATTACACATTACTTGTTGAAAAGGATGTTGATATTGCACAATTGTCTAGTGCTCTAAACAGCTATAGCTCAGTGAGCAATGTAGAAATTGCAATTAACTATTCACCTATCGAAACACACTATTAATCAGCAACAATGCACTGATTTCGGCCATTTTCTTTCGCATGGTAAAGTGCTTTGTCTGCACATTTGTAAACTTGGTCTATGTCGTTACTGTGCTCAGGCCAAGTTGCAATCCCAATAGAAATTGTTATAAAGCCGATAGTTTCCATATTTGTAGACTCAACAGTTTCACGTAGTCGCTCTGCTATTTTTAGCGCACTTTGGCTGTTTTCATTAGGCAAGACAAGTACAAATTCTTCACCACCTATACGTGCTACGATATCGTCTTTTCGAGATAATTTTTTGATAATATCAGTAAGCGATTTAAGAGCTTCATCTCCTTTATCATGGCCAAAGGTATCGTTAACTCGCTTAAAGAAATCGATGTCTATTTCTAAAATAGCAAATGGAGTTTGCTTAAACATCAATTGGTTTAATAAACCGTTTAAACTCCTACGGTTATGAGTATCAGTTAGGGGATCTGTTTGCGCATCATGACGAAGCTGACCTATCTGCATTTGCAAAGTATTAACTCCATTGAGCATTGCAATTTTTAGTCTTAGGCTTTCAAAGTACCAAGATTTAACACTTTTTAGCTCTTCAATACTTGTTGGATCGTCAAGTGTATTTGCTTTGTCTGCTAGTTGTTTTAAAGGCCTGGAAATAAAGTGAGCAAAAAAACCGATTAAAAGAAACGTAATAACAGCCATCGGTAATGTACGTTTTATTACTTCAGTTATGAGTAAATCAAGTGACGAAAGCGTTGCTCTTACAGGGCGCTGAGCGACAATTACCCATTTTGCTTTAGGCACGGAGGAAAAGCCTGCTAGCATTTCTATCTCTTGGCTATTTTTAACAATAGAAGTACCGCTTTGGCCTGTAATCATATTATTAGTGATTGAATTATTTGTGACGACTGTCCCTATTAGTGCCTGATCTGGGTGATAGAGAATTCGCCTACTGGCATCGACCACATAAATATATGTTCCACCCTCATAATAATGCTGCTCTAACAAGCTATTTAAAATATTACGCTCCTTTAGATAAAGGGAGCCACCAATATAACCAAGGTAATCTCCACTTTGATCAAACAAAGGATGAGAAATAAAAACAATAAAGTTCCCAGCAGCCGACATATAAGGCGCGCTGATTAATGGTCTTTTTTCTTGTAGCGCTTGTACAGCGCCAGGTGAGTGGATTGATTCACCAATAAGTTGCGGAAATTTAGGAGAGGTTGCGACAACAACACTATGCTTATTAATTACAACCGAGTTAAAGCTATTCGTTTGTAAGTGTAAGCGGGTCGCTTCTTGGTTTAATAAATCTTCATCATCAACTCTTTGCTCTATTTTTTTAGCTGAATAGGCCAGTTGTTGCATTGCGGATTCTAAAAAATTATCTGTTGCTGATGCCAGTTTATTGGCATAAGCATAGTTACTTTTTAGCGTGTAAGCCGTTAACTGCTCCTTTTGTACTTGGTAGGTAGAATAAAAGCTACTTACTAAAGTACTAATAGAAGCCGTAATAGCTAAAAGCAAAATCAGAAATCGAAGATTTAAAGCCGTTAATAATTTTTTTCGCAAACGTATGCCATCCTAAGTACAGGTATTCAGTACCCGAACCTATAATTGTATATAAAGCCCGCAATTATACCCTCTTGAAAATTTATTATCTAATATTAACAAAGCCACAAAAAATATAACTAAATATAACTTTTCGCTAATAGCAAAATTATAAATTTTCTTTAACTTTTACAATACGTTATTGGTTCCTCTGCAAAAAATCCTTCTTTTGCAGTTACCTCAAAAAGTAGTTAAGCTGCTTACACTTATCTACTTTTTAGCTTTGGAGTGTGTTTTGCTAAATAAGTGTATTGTATCGTCTATCGTTTTTTTATCTGGGTGCTTAATGCCATTACAATCCTCGCTTGCTAAACCCGTGCTTTCTCTTGAACAACAACTTGGGCAAAAGCTAATACTCGACTTTCGTTACTTCTGCCAGCAAGGAGTAAGTAATAAATGCCGAACTCCAATGACCGAGTTACCTAATGAACTCGCTACCGCTATTGCAAAATACGATATTGGTGGGGTAATTTTATTTTCTGAAAACACTCAATCGATAGAGCAAACAATTGCGCTTAATAGCCAATTGCAAACAGCTGCAAGTAAATCCAGTAGTAAGCTGCCGCTATTTATATCAATAGATCAAGAAGGCGGACGTGTAGCGCGTTTACCACGCGATGTTGCCACCTCATTTACCGGTAATATGTCGATTGGCGCAACCTACAAAAAACACGGTACAAGCTTTGCGACAAAAACAGCAACAGTAATAGCTAAAGAGCTAAATTCGCTGGGTATAAATGTAAACTACGCGCCCACGGTTGATGTAAACATGAATCCCGGCAACCCAGTTATTAACGTACGCTCGTTTGGTGAAAACCCTGCATTAGTGAGTAAATTGGGCGCCGCACAGGTTGCAGGATTTGAAAGCAATGGCGTGATTACCTCGTTAAAGCACTTTCCTGGTCACGGCGATACAAACGTAGATAGCCATACAGGTTTGCCTAAAGTAAACCATGCAAAAGAAGTTATTTACGAGCAAGACCTAGCACCGTTTAAACACATTATCGCCAAGCAAAACCCAGGTATGATAATGACGGCGCATATTCAATACCCAGCGATTGATAGCACAACGTTTATAAGTGTTAATGGCAAAACGATGATAAAACCGGCAACAATGTCGCGCGCAATCATTACTGACATTTTACGTGGCGAGCTTAATTACCAAGGAGTTGTAGTAACTGATGCACTTGATATGGCTGGTATTAGTAACTTCTTCACGCCAACTCAAGCGGTAATAAATACATTTGCCGCTGGAGCTGACATTGCCCTAATGCCTATTGAAATTAGAACACCAGATGATTTAAATAAACTCGATGATCTTATTAAAGATCTTGTTGCAGCGGTTAAATCAAATCAACTTGATGAGCAAGAAATAGCACAATCGGCACAGCGTATAATTACACTTAAAAATAAATTTAGATTAAGCACTAATTTTGACCCTATTACCGCGCTCATAAATGCAAAGCAAACAATTGGCAGTGCAGCACATCGCGAAATAGAAGCGCAGCTTGCTGTAGAGGCAATAACGGAGGTTAAAAATAATAACAGTACTTTGCCGCTTAATTTAAAAGCAGGAAGTAATATTCATATTATTATGCCCGACACGCGTAAATGTATGGCAATGCAGCAAGCAATTGAAGCTATCAGCCAGCAGAAACTTAACTATAGCTGTAGTAGTTTACAAGGGTTTAATCCAGCACATGCAAAAGCACAAATACAGGCTGCTGATGTAGTTATCGCCGGTAATGCAACGCCTAATCAAAGTGCGGTCGAAATTGGCGGTATGGATGATTTAATAGATGATTCAAATTTTGCACTTAATAATGCAGAGCAGCCAAAAGCACTTGAGTCATTATTAAAAGTGGCAAAGCAGAGTAATAAAGGCACTGTATTTATAAGCCTAAGAGCACCTTATGACATTGCTAAATTTGGCGATTATGCAAATGCCGTACTTGCATCGTATGCATATAATATTGATGTAGATAAAAACGATATTGTGTCTGGTCCTGCTTTTACCGCACTTGCAAAAGTGTTACTAGGAGAAGCAACGGCTAACGGTGTATTACCTGTCACAATAAAACCGCAAAAGGCGCACTAATATGAAGCTCAATTGTGATTTAGGCGAAAGCTTTGGCGCATGGAAAATGGGGCTAGACGATAACGTTATGCCACATATTGATATGGCAAATATTGCGTGTGGGTTTCATGCAGGTGATGCCGACGTAATGGCAAACACTCTTGTACTTGCCAAGCAACATAACGTACAAATTGGTGCTCACCCAAGCTACCCAGACAAGCAGGGCTTTGGTAGGCGCTCAATGGTACTTAGCGAAAAAGAGCTTACAAATTGCCTGCATTATCAAATAGCCGCTATTGAGGGGATGGCAAAAGTACAAGGTTTAACACTTTGCTATGTAAAACCCCATGGCGCACTTTATAACGACATGATGGAAAATGATAAAATATTACAAACCGTTATAAATGCAATTGCCAGCTACCCAATAGATTTAAAGCTAATGATTTTAGCGACTAAAAATGCCAATAAGCACATTCAAATAGCTAAAGATTCAGGAGTTGATCTAATACTTGAGGCATTCGCCGATAGGCAGTACACCGACGACGGGCATTTAGTGTCACGAACACTTGAGGGTAGCGTTCACAATAAAGCTGCATTACTAAAACAAGTAACTCAGCTTTTATCCGATGGCAGCGTGACAACACAAACTGGAAAAAAACTAACGCTCAACGCCCATAGCTTATGCGTACATGGCGACAACGCTGATGGCATAGCGCTTATAAAAGACATAAAAGCCCTGTGTAACTCAGCTAACTAAACACTTTTACACAACCACAAATAGAAGCTGTAAACCCCCTTTACAGCTTTAACTCATAGATTTAAATAAGAGCTTCATCGCATCCTACTGTTAATTTAATAATCCCTAACATATAACTACTTAGCAAATTAAAAAAAGTAACAACAGGGATAAAAATGAAAAAGCTTTTAACACTTAGCCTCATTTTAGGCTGTAGCAATTTAGCCTACGCTGAAACAAATACACTACAACTGGAAGACGTGTTTAATTTAGAATATGCTAATCAAATAGATATAACCGAAGACGGTAAAACTGTTTATTTTGTGCGTAACCGAATGGATATAAAAACAGATCGCAAAGTGGGTAATATTTGGTCTGTTGATTACAAAACCAAACAAATGCAGCCGCTAACCTCTGGCGTACATATGGATTATTCGCCAGTACTCTCTCCTGATGGTCAACGCCTTGCGTTTATATCAACCCGCGATGGCAGCAGCCAAATATATATTAAATGGCTTAAAACAGGTGCTATGGCAAAAATTAGTAACTTAACGAGTAGTCCACGTTCGATTACATGGAGCCCTGATTCTAACCAATTAATATTTAGCATGTTTGTCCCAAGCGCTAATTCAGCGCCAGTGAGCTTACCAGGTAAACCAAAAGGCGCAACCTGGGCAAAGCCCGCCAAATTTATTGATGATGTTTATTACCGTTCAGATGGTGGCGGTTACACACAAAAAGGTTTTAGCCAATTATTTTCCATAGATGCTAACGGAGGTAATGCTAAACAACTCACTGATGATGAATTTGATAACGCGGGCGATGTAAGTTTTAGTAAAGACGGTAAATCACTTTATTTTTCTGCGAACAGGCACACAAACAACCAGCTAAAACCCACAAATAGTGAAATTTATAAACTCGATTTGGCCTCGCAAAGTATAACTGAAATTACTGATCGAAATGGTCCTGATGAGCAGCCTAAAGTATCGCCCGATGGTCGTTACTTAGCGTACACAGGTTATGACGATAAACGCACTAACTACGAAAATGCTCAACTTTACATTCGTGATTTAAAAACAGGTAACACAACTAGCTTAACGCCAAATTTTGATCGAAGTGTTGGGCAAATAAAATGGAGTGCCAATTCAAAAGGTGTGTACTTTAGTTACGCCGATAAAGGTCAAACCGCCCTCGCCTATCAACCACGTAGTGGTAAGCGTAAAATAATAACGGAGCAAATTGGCAGCGTTGCCTTTGGACGCCCTTATTCTGGTGGCGACTTTGATGTAAGCGAAGATGGCGAGGTAGCCTTTACCCTTGCCGATACCCGGCGCCCTGCTGATATAGCAACAATTAAACGCGGTAAAGTGCAGCGTTTAACTACCCTTAATGCAGATGCATTGGGTGACAAAGCTTTGGCTAAAGTGGAAGAAATTTGGATTAAATCAAGTCACGATGAGCTACCAATCCAAGGTTGGGTTGCTTACCCACCTGAATTTGATAGCAGTAAAAAATATCCGCTAATACTAGAAATACACGGCGGCCCTGTCGCTAATTATGGCCCACATTTTAGCGCTGAAATTCAACTTTTTGCAGCCAAAGGCAATATCGTTTTATACATGAACCCACGTGGTAGTGATTCATACGGTAAAGGGTTTGCACAAACTATTCATCACAATTACCCAAGTAACGATTTTGACGACTTAATGACAGGTGTTGATGCGCTAATAGCGAAAGGCTTTATTGACGAGTCTAAATTGTTTGTAACCGGTGGCTCTGGTGGCGGTGTATTAACTGCATGGATTGTGGGTCATACAGATCGCTTTGCTGCGGCTGTAGTTGCCAAACCGGTTATTAATTGGATCAGTTTTGTACTAACTGCCGATTTTTACCCGTTTTTTGCTGATTATTGGTTCCCAGGTAAACCATGGGATCACATTGAGCATTACATGAAACGCTCGCCTATTAGCTATGTTGGAAACGTCAAAACTCCTACTATGTTGCTCACTGGGGAATCTGACTACCGAACACCAATTTCAGAAACTGAACAGTTTTATCAAGCATTAAAACTACAAGGCGTTGATACTGCAATGGTGCGAATTCCTGATGCATCGCATGGTATTACAGCTCGCCCATCAAACTTAATGACCAAAGTTGCTTATATTCAATGGTGGTTTGATAAACACACTAAATAACCTAAAATTAGTATAATATTTATAGCTCAAATAAAAGCCACTTTAAATAAGTGGCTTTTGTATTTATCGCCGTAGTATTCAAACTGTAAACCCCCTTTACACTTCTGTGACAGTTAAATATCGGACTTAGCTAAAACTTCAGTTAGTAAAATTTCGGTTTATAGCATTTTTTGCAACTTGAGTTGGTAAAAAATCGGTTTGAGTCACTGTTTATAGCCTATCAGTTAGTAAAATTTTGTTTTATCGTACGGAGAAGTTAGTAAAAAATCGGTTTATAAATTCGCTAAGTTTGTCTATTAAAGCAAAAATCAGTCACTTACCTGCCTTTTAAAGTTGTTGTAAACGCTTTTTACAGCAAAATCACCCCAAATATGCCCTTTTATGAAAGGTTAGTTAAACTCTGATCTGTAAATTCACTCAGGTAGTTAAATAGTGATCCAACATGATTTGGTTAACCTGAACTCTGGATAATAAATCTATCTCGAGCAGCTATTTTCAGCCCTAACTGCGTTGAATTTACTTGCAATAGGCTAGCTATTGACGCGTAAATTCGCCTTGTTTTGACTGAAAATCTCTGGCTAGAGAAAAAATTCAAATATCACCATGATTCAATACGTTAGTAAATCTCTTAACCAGAGCTCAGGTTAGTTAAAATCTGATCTAAATAAAAATTAAAACAATAAAAAAGGGCCTATTGGCCCTTGAGTAACACTATCTAGTTAGGAATTAAAACTGGTTCATGGTGTTGTCTTCACCACCGGCTTTTAGCGCGTTATCACCAGAGAAGTATTCTTTGTGTGTATCGCCCATGTTAGACCCTGCTAGGTCTTGGTGCTTAACAGAAGCTTGCTCGCGGCGAATTTCTTGGCGTTGTACATCACGCACGTAAGCCAGCATACCCATATCGCCAAAGTAACCTTCTGATAAAATATCAGTGCTTAGCGCAGCTGTATGATACGTAGGCAGAGTAATTAAGTGATGGAAAATACCTGCTTCACGTGCGCCATCGCGCTGGAAGTTTTGCACTAGTAAATCGGCTGCTTGTGCAAGCTCTGTTGCATCCATTTCTGGTGCCATAAGGCCTTTATTATCGCCAAGGCTTGGGTAAGCACTAAGGTCACGGCCAGCTTCTTCCCACTCTTGATACACTTGCTCACGAAACTTAAGGGTCCAGTTAAACGAAGGCGAGTTGTTGTATACCAGTTTTGCATTTGGCACCTGTTCTTTTACACGATTCACCAGTTCTGCAATTTGTTTAACATGTGGTTTTTCTGTTTCAATCCACAGTAAATCAGCGCCCGACTGCAAGCTAGTAATACAATCTAATACTACGCGGTCTTTTTCAGTGCCTTCGCGGAACTGGTATAAACCGTTATCTAGGCGAGTTGGTTTACATAACTGGCCATTAATTTTCATTGCCGTATCGCCTTCATTTAAATCATCAACACCGTTAATTGGCGTAGTTTCTAAAAATGCATTGTATTGGCTTGCTAAATCACCTGGTGTTTGCGACACAGGTACTTTTTGAGTAAGGCTGGCGCCTAATGAATCTGTACGCGCCACAATAATGCCGTTATCAATACCTAGCTCTAAAAAGGCGTAACGTACTGCGTTAATTTTTGCTAAAAAGTCTTCGTGTGGAACGGTAACTTTACCCGCTTGGTGACCACATTGTTTGGCGTCAGATACTTGGTTTTCTATTTGAATGGCACATGCACCGGCTTCAATCATTTTTTTAGCCAGTAAGTAAGTTGCTTCTTCGTTACCAAAACCGGCATCAATATCAGCAATAATTGGCACAACATGGGTTTCAAAGTTGTCTATTTTATCAATAACAGCTTGAACATCGCCGCCGTTCGCTTTTGCTTCATCTAGGTCGTTAAACAAGTGATCTAGTTCACGTGCATCAGCTTGCTTTAAAAACGTGTAAATTTCTTCAATTAGCGCAGGTACCGATGTTTTTTCATGCATGCTTTGATCTGGCAGCGGACCAAATGCAGAGCGAAGCGCTGCAACCATCCAGCCACTCAAGTATACATAGCTGCGTTTAGTTGTTTTTTGATGGCGCTTAATAGCCATCATCATTTGTTGGGCAGTAAAGCCATGCCAACAGCCTAAAGATTGCGTGTACTGGCTTGTGTCGGCGTCATATGCAGCCATATCTTCACGCATTACGTCTGCTGTGTATTGCGCAATTTCAATCCCTGTGCGAAAACGGTTTTGTAAACGCATGCGACTTGCGTATTCAGGGTTAATAGCTTTCCATGCGCTGCCTTGTGTTTGGCAAAGAGTAGAAAGTGTGTCTGTTTCGCGTTGATATGTTGTCATAATAAAATCCTTCGAACGAGTGTGTAAATTATTTTAATGTTGTGAGAGTGGCTAGGAGTGTGTTCCGTAGCGCTTAATTCAACATTAGGCTCCTTTTCTAGATTTAGTAAATTTATAGTTGTTATTGTGGCTATATATTTTGTGAATGGCTAAAAAGCACTCAACATTGCCTTTTTGAGTTATTGTTGCCTTACGCACAAGCACACAACAACATCGCGACCGTTTAAAGGAAGGCAACTATGTCCCACACTCTCACACATTCAGGACTCAGCGTAGACACACAACTCGCTGATTTCGTTAAAAATCAATTACTCCCTGGCACTCACTTAAGTGAGTCACAATTTTGGCAAAGTTTTGCACATATCGTTCAAACACTTACCCCTATTAATAAGGCACTGCTTGAAAAGCGAGAGCTGCTTCAACAGCAAATAGACGACTACCATCTTGCTAATAAAACCTGGGATAGCGCTAAATACCAAGCCTTTTTGCAAGATATTGGCTATTTAGTTAAAGAGCCTGCCAACTTTGAAATTGAAACCCAAAATGTAGAGCCCGAAGTGGCCCTTACAGCAGGCCCTCAGTTGGTTGTGCCTGTAAGTAATGCACGCTTTGCTCTTAATGCCGCTAACGCTCGCTGGGGCTCGTTATACGACGCCTTATATGGTACTGATGTGTTAAGCGAAGATGACGGGGCTGAAAAAGGTAATACCTACAACCCTGTTCGTGGTTTTAAGGTAATGGCCTACGCTCGCCAGCTTTTAGATAAAGCATTGCCGCTGACCAATGGCTCCCATATAGAAAGCACGAATTACTCAGTAGTAGATGGCGCACTTTTAATTACCTTGCGTGACAGCTCTCAAACCACATTAGCTAACCCATCTCAGCTTATTGGTTATCAAGGAGAAGCACAAAACCCAACTGTAGTGTTATTAAAAAACAATGACCTACATATAGA
The DNA here is from genome assembly GCF_014163785.1 of Pseudoalteromonas sp. SR43-7. NCBI lineage: Bacteria > Pseudomonadati > Pseudomonadota > Gammaproteobacteria > Alteromonadales > Pseudoalteromonadaceae > Pseudoalteromonas > Pseudoalteromonas sp. SR43-7. Next base: position 22,618 of record NZ_JACJDY010000037.1, read on the forward strand.
ACTACATATCGATCACCACCACATTATTGGCCAAGCAGATAAAGCAGGCTTAAAAGATGTAGTGCTAGAGGCCGCGCTTACCACCATTATGGATTGTGAAGATTCAGTAGCTGCGGTAGATGCAGAAGACAAAGTACAAGTTTATAAAAATTGGCTTGGGTTGATGCAAGGTAACTTAGTTGAATCGTTTAAAAAAGGCGATAAAACTGTTGAGCGTACCCTACAAAGTGATAAAACATACACCGCACTTGATGGCGGCACCGTTACTTTAAAAGGCCGTAGCATGATGTTTGTTAGAAACGTTGGCCATTTAATGACGAACCCTGCTATTACCGATGTGTTTAATCAACCGGTATTTGAAGGCATTATGGATGCGATGTTTACAGCCACTGCTGCCCTGCACGACTTAAATAAAAAAACAGGTATCAAAAACTCAAGCGCGCAAAGTATTAATATAGTAAAACCAAAAATGCATGGCCCAGAAGAGGTGGCATTTACTAACACTTTATTTAGCTTAGTAGAGGAAGCGCTAAGCTTACCTAAAAACACCCTTAAAATGGGGATTATGGATGAGGAACGCCGTACTTCTGTAAACCTAAAAGCGTGTATTTACGCAGCTAAAGAGCGTGTTGTATTTATTAATACTGGATTTTTAGATAGAACAGGCGATGAAATTCATACCTCTATGCAAGCAGGCGTTGTACTTCCAAAAGCACAGATTAAGCAGCAAGCATGGATACAAGCTTATGAGGATCGCAATGTCGATATTGGCCTTGCTTGTGGCTTAAGTCATAAAGCACAAATAGGTAAAGGCATGTGGCCAATGCCAGATAAAATGGCATTAATGATGGAGCAAAAACAAGCTCATCCTAAATCAGGCGCTAATACAGCATGGGTGCCCTCCCCTACAGCCGCTACCCTGCATGCAATGCATTATCACGATATAAACGTATTTACTGAGCAGCAAAGTATAGCTAAACGTACTATTGCGAGTCTTAATGACCTGCTTACACCGCCGCTAATGACAGACCCTAAAACGCTTTCAAAAGAAGATATTCAAAGTGAGCTAGAAAATAACGCACAAGGTATTTTAGGTTACGTTGTACGTTGGATTGATCAAGGCGTAGGCTGCTCAAAAGTACCCGACATTAACCATATCGGTTTAATGGAAGACAGAGCCACACTGCGTATTTCAAGCCAGCATATGGCTAATTGGTTGCTAAATGGCGTGTGCTCACAAGCGCAAATAAAATCAACAATGGCTAAAATGGCCAAAGTGGTTGATGGACAAAACGAGCATGACACTGCGTATACACCCATGGCAACAAGCGAAGAAACCCTTAATAACAGCATTGCCTATCAAGCCGCTACTGCATTAGTTTTAGAGGGCGTAACCCAACCTAGTGGTTACACTGAACCACTACTACATAGCTACCGTATAAAATATAAAGCACAAAAGTCGAATACGCTTTAACTGCTTAATCAAAGTTAAAATTAAGTACTAAACCAGCTTTTAAGCTGGTTTTTTATCGCCTAAAATTAGAATAACAGCACTTTTAAGGCATTTTAAAAATATATATTCAAATAAGCATAATACACATGAATATCTAACATTTATTCAAACGTAAAAAAGCGTGTTTTGCATACACAAAACACGCTTTTTAAGGCTTTTAATCGTATACATTTAATTGTACTAGCTCAGACTTGATCTGACAGTTACCCGTTTTTTAATCGGTGACTGTCAGTCTAGATTTGAGCTAAATTTTTCTCAGCCCAGATCAATTTTCCATCTAATAAAGTTTCTAATGGCGTT
>NZ_JACJDY010000038.1:0-22371 GCF_014163785.1 Pseudoalteromonas sp. SR43-7
ACTGCTCTTATTTAAGCTTCCAGCTAGACGAGAGGATAGAAGATATCCCCGATGGGTTAAGCCAAAACCATCTAAGTATCCCCATAAAAAGAAAGATGCCAGTCAGCTTAACTGACTGGCATTATCCTTAAGGAGCTTTTTTTTGTTTTAGCTAAACTTACTTGTTAGCTAAGTAATTTATTAATTTGCTAATGTCTTCAGGTTTAGTAATACCCGACTCACGACCTAGGTTTAATTTGTACTTACCATTTACAATAAAGGTAGGTACGCCACGTAGTGCGCCTTTTTCTTTAAAGTAGTCTTGATCGCGTTTCATTTTAGAGCTCAGCGTACGTACCGAGAAGCTTTTAAACAGCTTATCAAACTTATCACCATCAACGCCCTGCGCTACAAATATATCTTTTACATCTGCAAGCTCATTAAATTTAGCGCGCTTTGTATGGATATGATTAAAGATTGCAGAAATAATCTGATCTTTTTGTGGAAGCACTTCAGCTGTCGCCAGTGCTTGGCTCATCATCTGTTGGTTTTCTGGGTCACGTACACCTACAAAATCAACATGGCTCTTTTTAAATTTAACGTTTTTATCAAGCTTAGGCTTAAACTCACCAATTAGTGCTTCCATGTTATTACATGCAGGGCAGTAAAATGAGAAGAACTCTTTAACCTCTGGCTTTTTAGTTGCACGCTCAGAAACTACGTCGTAATGCACGCCTTCTTCATACGTTGCTGCAAAACTTGTTGCTGCCATAGGCAGTAATATTGCAAGCAAACCTGCTTTAACCAATTTAATCATTATTATACTCCGAAATTTATAGTGCTAATAAAAACGCTACTAACTCATCAAGTTCTTTTTGATTTTTGATGGTGTTGAGGTTTATTTTATATTTATCGTTAACAATAAAAGTAGGTACACCTGTAAGTGCGCCTAATTTTGAATATTTATTTTGTTTGTCTTGCATTGCTTGCTCAGCTGAAATAACAGGCATGCTTGCAATCTCTTGATCAAACGTTGCGCTATCAATACCGTTTACTTCAAGTAATTTTTTAACGTCTTTCATTTCAGTTAATGGTGCACGTTGAACATGGATACTTTTAAAAATTTGATCGCTAATACTTTGAGCCTGACCATGCTGCTTAGCAATTAAGTAGGCAAAGCTTAAATTACTTTGTGCTTGTGGCGACACGCCACCTAAAAAGTTCACGTGGTTTTTAATAAACTCAGCGCCTTCTGGCAAGCCTTTTTCAATTGCTTTTGCTACTGGTTCAAACTTAAAGCAATGTGGACAGTAAAATGAGAAAAACTCGGTTACTTGCGGTGACTTGCTTTTGTCTACATCTATAACAGTGTATTGATTATCAACTTCAAACTGTGCAGCAAGTGCTGCAAATGGTAAACATAAAAGTAATAAACTCAGTTTTAATTTTTTAAGCATTTGTATCTCGTTGTACTTGTCTTTAAATAAAATATTACGGCAATAACTTTAACGGTGCTTCTTGCAATGCTGCAAGTTGCTCTTTCAGTGCTAAAATTTGTTGCTCCCAGTATTTGTCATCAGCAAACCATGTAAAGTTCCGCACAAAAGCAGGATCACTCCATCGTTTAGCTACCCATCCCATATAATGAATAATACGCATTGCTCGCAGCGGTTCAATTAATTTGAGTTGAGAGTGATCAAAATCACAAAACTCTTCATACGCATTTACAAGGGTGTCTAACTGTAACAGTTGCGTCGCTCTATCGCCACTGAGCATCATCCATAAATCTTGGATTGCAGGACCTTGGCGGCTGTCATCTAAATCAACAAACATTAGCGCATCACCTGCCCATAAAATATTACCAACGTGGCAGTCACCATGTAAGCGAATACTTTGCACATCTTTATACTGTTTTTGCGCCTGCTCTATCACTAAATCTAAAATAGTATAAAAGGCAGTATTTATTCCCATGGGCACTAAGTTACTTTTTTGAAGATGAACTTTGGCTGTATGCAAATACTCCTCGCAGGTAACTGTTGGCCTATAAGTAAAAGGTTTTGTTTTAGCTACTTGGTGCATTCGGCCAATTAATCGCCCCATTACATCAAGCTGATCTAAATTATCAACCTCAAATAAACGCCCGCCTACACTTGGAAACAACACAAACAAATACCCTTCGTGTTCAAACAAGCTTTGCCCATTATATAAAATAGGGGCAACAACGGGTACTTCTGCATCCGCTAGTTCAAATGCAAAGTCATGCTCTTCTTGAATTTGCTCTTTACTCCATCGCTCTGGACGATAAAACTTCACTACGTAACGCAGGCCATCATCCGCTTTAAATTGGTACACTCTGTTTTCATAGCTATTGAGCGCTAATAAACCAGATTCGGCGTACACACCTACGCTTTCTATTGCATCGAGTATTAGATCAGGTGTTAAGTCAATAAAACTAAATTTACTCATACTCTTCTTATATAAAATAAAAGCGGGTTATATACCCGCTTTTGTTAATTGCTATATCAACTTACCTAATTTAAGGTAAGTTGCGATTATCGCGCTTTAAAAAAGTTACTCGACTGCGATATTGTCTCATCCGGCTCATCTACCGGTGAAAGCACAAAGTTAAACTCAGTCATCGGCGCCTTCAAATCATAAGGGTCCATTACAAGTGACAATGGTACGTTATGAGATTCCCCTGCCTGCACAGTAAATGACTGCTTACCAATATACTTAAAGTTATCTAACCCTTGTACTTTAATATTAAAGGTTTGCTCGTACTGCGCTTTATTAATTACCTTTAATGTATAGGTGTTCTCTACTAAACCATCAAAATCGACACGATATAATTGGTTTCGGTCACGAATAATATCAAAGTCCATTGTTTTACGCAGTGCTATATTAGCGACAAGCGCTCCCGTAAGCACAACAAGTATGACCGTGTAACCAATAATTTTAGCTCGCAGTGGATTTGTTTTATTTTCTGGGGTTTCGAGATTTCGCTCTGTCGTATATGAAATAAGCCCACGCGGGTATTCCATTTTATCCATTACGCCATCACACGCATCAATACATGCACCACAGTTGATACACTCAGCTTGTAGCCCATTTCTAATATCAATACCTGTTGGGCACACTTGAACGCACAAGTTACAGTCTATACAGTCGCCTAGTTCTAAATCTTTATGGTCTACTTTACGTGAACGAGGACCACGGCTTTCACCTCGGCTTTCGTCGTACGTTACGGTGTATGTATCTTTATCAAACATAGCTGATTGAAAACGAGAGTAAGGACAGATGTGTAAACACATAATTTCTCGCATCCAACCGGCATTACCATAAGTACACGCTGCAAAGAAAATAATACTGACTAGTGCATAACCGCCTACATCAAACGTTACAAAGTCAGGGAGTAACTCCCTTATTGGCGTAAAATAACCCACAAAAGAAATTGCGGTATACAACGAAAACAATACCCAACTAGTATGCTTTGCCGTCTTACGCCAAAACTTATCAAAATTCATGGGTCGTTGATCGAGTTTTTTACGTTGATTAGCCGTGCCTTCAAGCTTTTCTTCGAACCAAATAAAAATAAAAGTCCAAACAGTTTGCGGACATGTATAGCCACACCACACCCGTCCATAGAAGGTGGTCACTAAAAACAACGCAAATGCTGCCAACATAAAGATAAACGCTAATATAGTAAAATCTTGAGGCCATAGCGTTAAACCAAAAATATTGTATTTTTGACCAATTAGATCAAACAGCACAGCTTGCTGGCCATTAAAATTAATCCAAGGTAGTAACATAAACGCAAGCAGGCCTAAAAAGCCAATGCGCTGTCTAAGTAATTGATGTAGACCTTTTACAGCACGCACATAAATACGATTTCGGGGATTGAACCTATCATCTTGACGGCTTAAATCCGGTTTTTGGATTTTCACCTCTACAGGGATATTCTTTACTTTAATTTGCTTGTCCATCGAAGTTCCTCAACGCCGCTTGGAAATAAAAATCCAGCAATACTCAAGTACTCTATACTTAAAGTTAGCAAGTTACTTGCTAGGCATATTTACTTTAATAAATTGCCTTCTCGAATACTTTCAGATATTTCAGAAATATCTGACTGCTGTTAACCATTATAACAATGTTGGTTAAAATTACTGGCATAGATTGCTAATAATTTATTCATCCCAGTTACTTGCTTTTAAAATGCAGTTTATTACACTGCATGGTAATTCAACCCTACTTAGATCAAGGTTTACGTATCCATGAAAAAATTTATTATTTTGGTAGTTGTGATCCTTGCCTTTTTTACAATCGATCACCCACTTATAAAAGAACCTCGCGAAAGGTTACTAGGTGAAGGCATTGGCTTTTTAAGTGATGCAAGCAAGGTCAACAGAAGCCCCGCTGCAAATATGGCGAAAAATAGGATCAGCAGTCAACTTAAACTATCTGAATCTGAAGGTGAGTATGTAGAAAAAACGTTTACAACAGATGACTCTGTTCAGTTATTTCACCTACGCTATTGTCGTGAGCGTGACTTAAACCTTTATTTTTATGACGACCGTTTAAATACGGTATGTAAAATAGTGACTGAAGCATTAGAACAAAAGCGAGCAAAGTAGTGGATTTTTCAGGATTAAATAAAAAAGCAAGCGACTCATTTCATAAGCAGCGCAATATGCTCAAGCAATTAGCGCAAGGCAAAACATTAAAGTGTGAGAAGTGTAATGGGGTTTTAACACTTGATTTAGCCACCAGCGAGCCTGGTAAAGGCATAGTAAAGTGCAAACAAGGCTGTACGGATATTATATTAGAGCTAGGCACTTAGATTAAACTAAGCGCCTAGTATTAATAATTACTCTTCCCAACTCTCGTCGGTTATCAAGCCGCTATTAATTGCGACCACTTCAATTAGTTCAGCAAACCCTAATGCAAAGTCACCCATAGATTCATACTGATACTGACACAAAGCTTCTATTGTCATGTTATTTTGTTTGGCAATCTGAGCTATTGCTAGCTGGTCGAGTGCAAAAAAGCTTAGTGTGCTTAACGCACTTTCTAGTGCTTGTTTAAAATCAACGTCTAATTGCGGTGCATTTAACAAAGGTTCTGCATACGCTTTCGTTCCAACTAAGAAGCCTTTACTCCACGACTTACAAAATTCAGCATCAAATGTGTCTGGTAATTTATATCCAGTTTCGAACACCTGCTCACTAATTTTGTGATAAAGCGCCATAAACAAAAAAAGCATTTCTTCATCTAAATCATTAGCTGTGTTTGGCAATATCTGCTCAAGCCACTCATGTACATCTAATGGGTTGGGCGAACAAATTACACCAAATAAATAGCCTTGGCTTTGTACAAGGGTCATTGCTTGAGATTGGGTATTTAAAAATGAGCTGAGCTGCTTTGCGTGCAACTCAGTAAATTGGGGTATTTGCATTAAAACTCTTTATATTAAAACATTAAAAGTTGAGCGGGTAGCGACCTTGGTTATCTGGTCGGCCTAAAAACTTAACCGCATCATGTACATCTTTAGGTAAGCTGGCATCTGGTTTTACATAACCTGCCACTCTAAAGTCGAAATTAGCTTTAAGTGTAGCATCTGCCTCAAGGCCAAGCGTATTATCTGGGTCAATTAATATAGCAACATCACCCGACTTACAGCTTAACTTACCAGCTAGAGGTCCAATATTAAACCATCCATTTAAACCTTGAACATCAATATTAGGGCTCGCTATTTCACCTTTTAGTGAATCACAATAAGGTGCGCCTGAGCTGTATTCATCAAGTTCTAAAATCACACGCCCTTTAGCGGTAACAGGCAGAGGAAGTTGCACACGTTGCATTGCACGCTCTACGGTGGAGCGTACTAGGGCGTCAGTCACTATTACTTTTTTATTAAAAAACCCATAACTTACATCTGCGTAACCCGAAATATCACTGCGTTCTCGTGGATTACCAAATTTTATGTTCGCATTTAGTTTGCCTGTAAATAATTTCCAGCCTGCAATATCCCAACGCACATTATTTAACTGCTCACCATCAAAACGAACTTGCATCATTTGACCTTGCCAAACAGTGCCTACAGTTTGCCCAACTTCTAATTGCTTTGGAAAATACGGCTTTGCTATATCTAGTGCAATATGTGCTGGTAATTTAATAATACAAAACACAATAAAACTAATTAAAAAGACAGCCGATAACGTTATTATTTTTTTCATTAATTAATTCTCTAATACTAAACGGCTTACGCGCACATAGCCTGATTTATCATCGCGACTTAAATCTAAATTTTCAATTTTTAAACCATGCTGATTTACTAGCTCATCTAGCCATTCTATTAACTGATTAAACTCTACTGAGTCGAGCGTTAAACGAAGAGAATCACTACTGGGCTGCATTTTACTAATATTGATCTTATAGCGTCCACGAGTAGAGTTTACCACTTGGCTTAAGTTTGTATTGCTAGCAACACTGGTGTTGCCTGCAGCCTTTAGCTTAACAATACTGTCATCAACCCAAGCTAATAGCTCTTGTTGTTTAATTTGAGATTGCTGTGCTTTTTCTATCGCGTTATTTAATGGCCTAAATATTCCCATTACTAAAACAAAAATAATAAACACGCCACCAGCGACCATTACCAATTGTTGTTCTTGCTCTTTAAGCGAACGCCACTGTTTCATTAACTGCTTTTTCATACTGCACCTCGCAGTTTAATTTCGCCTACGACATAATCACCGTCATTATTTAAAGACCCTTGCTCAACAGTTAAACCTTGCTTTTCAAGTATGATTTTTACTTTACCAAAAGTTTGGAAGTCTTTAGCCCGTGCACGAATTCGCAGCTCATTACGACGTTTGTCATAACGAAGTGTTTCAGGTGTAAATTCGCTGACTTGCGAAAATACATCAACCAAATTAGTCGTTAAATCTAAAAAGCCGGATTCACTTGAGCCTTGTATTTTATCTAACGCGCCTTTAATTTGGCTTTTAATTAGATTAGGGCGAACTTTAGTTCCCGGAAATGCTTTTTGATATCTGTCGACTACTTGAGCTTTAGCTACTTCTACTTGTGTATTAAGTTGGTGTAACTCAATAGCTTTTATTGTAATTGTAGAAACCAATGCAACACTTGCTATAATTGCGGCGCCTTTCCAGTAACCCCACCACAAAGCGCTTTGTTTTTTAAGCTGATACATACCTTGGCGTAAGTTAAAATTAACGCTATCTAACTGTTTTGCAAATAACGCTAGAGGTAAATCGTAATCGCTTATTTGGGCTTGTAAGTTAACGCTTTCAGGAAACTGATTAGCAGGGCTAAAATGTTTAATGTCGGGGTTACCCATGGCTGATAAATAGCCATTCAACCAACTAGATTCAACCGCACTAATATGCCATTGCCCTTGCTTAAACAACCATTGGTTGTTGAGCTCAATAGCAGTTACGGCACCATCATCTGCAAGCGGTAACAACAAAGCATCGGGTAATATTCTGTATACTGATAGATTATGCTCAGCAAATAATGCAAGCCATTGTTCAAACCATTCACGGTCTGTCATTGCTACACGAATTGCATGTTGCTCACCAAGCATTGTCGGCTGCGCTACAGCTATAAACAGTTTATCTACGTCACATGCTATATCTTCTTCAAGCATGTATGGCAATGCTTGCTCAAGCTTGCGATTCCATTTTGTTGGCAAAGCGACCGTTTTTAATTGCACTTGGTCACTGGGTAATAACACGACAACTTCTCGGGTAAGTGCTTTTTCGCTTAGCTCACTTAAATGCTCTGCATTTGGTAACTCACCACTGGCTATTATTTCTTGTTCTTGTGGTGAGTAAATTAACCAGTTAAGTAATTCTTGTTCAGTTTGACCCGTGCGGATCAACAGTATTTCTGTCACTGTACGCCTCCAAATTTTCGCGCCAGTATCGTTACGTCGCCGTCTTTAGCGTGCAGTAATGTGGTCATCGAAAAACGCAGGTCGACAAAGTTTGCCTGCGTTTGTAATTTAAAATATTCGCTTTTAATACTAAATAGACTTTTTATTGAGTCAGTATTAGTACCGCCTTGCTGCTTCACCTGTTCAAAAAATTCATCGATGGTGTCAAAGCCAATTTGCGGTCTTGCGCCTAACACCGCTTCTGCGCCAGATAAGCTTAAGCTTTCTATCAAGGCACTGAGTATGAGCGCTTGCTCTGGCAATAATGTATTTACGTTAATAGATAAAAGCGTACTGCCTGGTATTACACATACATATGGCAATACTTTTTCCATCACTAATGGATTAAAGCCCTTAACTAAACGCAGCTCCGATGTTGAGGCAAATAAACTATTGGCTGTCATATACGGAAAATCTCGTGATAAGTACTCGTCTTCTTCTGCACCTGAGCGATACGTAATACTGTTCTCATCAAGCCAATCAAATACACTATCTGCCATCGTCTCCTCTGATTCGTCAGCAGGTAAATCTTCAATGTTTTCAAGTAATGCAAAGAGCGCTTTGTGTGCAGGGTTTGTTTTACTTGCGCTATTTTCTTCTGGCGCTATGGCTAAAGCATTTAAATTTAAACATGCTTGTAAATCTGTAATTTTGCCACTTAACGTGCCGTTATCAACAGGGTATGAAGCATCTCCTTGAGTTGCCCACACTTGATCGAGTGTTGTTTTATCGGCATCATCTTTTTTACTTTGTATTAGCCCTTTAATAGCAAGCTCTTCTGCACCGTAGGCGTACCATTTAGCTTGTTGGTGACCTTGCAAGTTTGTACTTTTTTGCACTTGAACCATTAAATTAGCACTCATTTCTACTGCTAAAATAGCCGCTAACGCCACAATAAATAAAACAATAACAAGTGCTGCGCCGCGCGATGATTGCTGCTTAACCATTATTCACATCCGTAGTTTGTGTAGCAACAACTTTGCCTTGCCCAGGAACTAAAAATACACGACGAATTGGCTCTGCTTCTATTTGTTGCAACGTAACAGCAACCGCTTTAGGGAGGGCTTTAATTTCCCACTGTTCTTGCCATTCGTTTTTATCATCTAAAAACTCAAACTTAAGTTCTTCAACATTCTCTAGCACACGTTGAACTCGCGGCTCCATATTATCAAGCTGATCAACATAAACCCGATAAACACGCTCAAGGTTATCATCAATCACTCTATAACCAACAGCTTGTAGTTCTGAACGTGGCAATAAGTTAATTGGATTTATCCAGCCATCTCGTACAAACGCGATACCATCGTATTGGCTTTCTAAAACGTAACGACCAGCAAGTAAATATTGCTGCTGAACATCGCCAGACTCATTGCGAACTGCGCGTTTGGTCATTTGGCTAAAATCTTGATCCATTAATCTAAATGTTGTTTGCAATCCATTTAGCTCAGCAATCTTTTCATCGGAGGCATCTTTTGCTCTTGTTGTCGTCTCGAGTATTTGATGCGTAGCAATAATAACAAAAGCTAAAATACCCAGTGCAACCATAACTTCAAGTAATGTAAACCCGCGCTGCTTCACTTACTTTTTGCCTTTATTTAAATACGTTGATAACTCATATGCTGAATGCTCATATTTTTCATCCGTAAAAACATTTATGGTTAGTTTTACAAAGCTTTTGTCAGCAGTCGCTGTAACTTCTTGCTGCCAAAACCATTCAACACCGCCCATTACTTCGCTGCCTTTAAGGTTATTTTTACCTTGCCATTGTTCGCCTTTAGTACGCTGTTCAATAATAACGTTTTCGGCGACCCAAGATGCATAGGTTTGCTCTTCAATAGTCGTTAAATGGTGTATATGCTCGCTTGTTGCTTGCATTGCAGCTATACCCGCCATGGCACAAATACTTAATGCCACTAACACCTCTAATAAGGTAAACCCTTTAGTGCGCTTCATTATTCTGGCTCTCGGCGAAAGTTTACTGGTGCAGTAAATTCACCTTCAATGTAATACACAGGTTCGCTTTGCTCTTTTAACTCTAATATAAGTTGAAACGCGCTTACCTCACCTGATGATAAAATAAGTACTTGTGGGATTTTTAACTTTTTTAGCTCAAGCAAGCTGTCTTCATCGCCGCCACTCATAAGCTCGCGCCAGTTAGATTGCTCTAAGAGGTTATCTTGCGCCCACGCTAAATCTTCTAAGTTAAGAGTGAGCTTTAATCTTTCGTCTAATTCTATTGGTTTAAAAAGATCTTCACGGTCAAAAGTAATCCACTTTTCACCATCGAAAACTAAATACTCTAATGTATTTTCTTCTACTAATAAGCCCAATTCAACTTGGTTTAAAATGGCAAATTCCGATGCCATATTAATGGTGGTATGCAGCCTTAGTGCTTGAGTATCTAACTCCTCCTCAGCACCGCCTTCTAAGCTATATACCACCATTTTGGTGGCAAAAGCGATGATCACTAATACCACTAAAATTTCTATTAAACTAAAGCCTCTGCTTTTTGCATGGCGCTGCTTAAGGCTTGCTTTCATAGCAAGCCTCTAGCATTAACATGTTCATACAGAACGGTGTACTTAGGCATTATTGTTTTTCTTCGTCCCAGTTACCGATATCGTCATCAGTACCTGCTTCACCGTCTGGGCCCATAGAAAAAATATCAAACTTGCCAATTTCACCTGGGCTAATTAACTGATAAGTATTACCCCAAGGATCTTCTGGTAATTCATTAATAAAGCCACCATCAGGGAAACGTTTTGGAACCGGTTCAATGCTTGTTTGGGTAACTAGCGCTTCAAGACCTTGCTCTGTGCTTGGGTAGCTCTTATTTTTAAGCTTGTATAAGCTCATTGCATCTTCTAATTGCTGGATATCTAGATGTGCTTTATCAATAGCAGCCTCTTCTTGCTGACCCATAATGTTAGGTGCAACAATTGACATAATCATCCCGATGATAACCAGTACCACCATCACTTCTAGTAAAGAAAAACCTGATTGTTTATTCACGTAATTACCTCATTATTCTAAAAACATTAAGTAAAAATGGTTTAGGTAAAACCATTAATATATTTAAAAATTTATTCTAACTTAAAGTCCAACAGCTTTATTCATCGCCATTATTGGCTGCAATATTGCCATTACTATAAATAATACAATAACCGCCATTGAGGCGATCATCGCAGGCTCTAGTAGTTTAAGCGATACATTAACCATGCTCTCAAATTCGCGATCTTGGTTATTTGCAGCACGCTCTAACATTTGCTCTAGTTCACCTGATTTTTCACCACTTGCTATCATATGCAGCATCATTGGTGGAAACAACTTAGTTTGCTGAAGTGCAGCTCTTAAGCTTGCACCCTCACTCACTCTGTCGGATGCATCTGCAACCGCTTTTTTAATTTTTTCGTTAATTAATACGCCGCCCGAGATACGCATTCCTTCAAGTAATGGTACTGAGCTTGAGGATAAAATACTTAAAGTACGCGCAAAACGTGCGGTATTAATACCACGAGCCACTTTACCTATACCTGGCATATGTAGCACTCGGTCATCCCACCAAAAACGTATTTTAGGCTGCTTAAGTGCATGCTTAATACCAATGGCTATAGCTGTAATAGCTATTAAACTAATAAACCAATAATTTTGCACAAAATGGCTGCCTGCCATAACCCATTCGGTTGTCCAAGGAAGTACTTGTTTCGTTTTTTCAAACGTTTTTAATATTTTTGGTACTACGGTGCCCAGTAATACCGACACAATACCAATTGCAAATACCACTAATATAATAGGGTAAACCATAGCCTGAGTTATTTGGCTACGCATATGTTGGCGCTGCTCGGTATAGTCGGCTAAACGATTAAGTACTTGGTCAAGGTGACCCGACTTTTCGCCTGCGGCTACCATTGCACGATATAAATCGTCAAAAACATGAGGAAACTCACTAAGACCATCGGCAAGGGTGTAACCTTCAACTACTTTTGAGCGTACCGACATAAGCATCCGCTTTAAACGCGGCTTTTCGCATTGCTCAGCAACTGCCATAACAGCGCCTTCAACAGGAAGTGCCGATTGAATAAGTGTTGCTAATTGCCTTGTAATTAATGCTAAGTCTGAGGTTGAAATTGTCGGCTTAAAAAAGCCACCGAGTAAAGGGGCTTTTTCGCCTTTGACCTGTTTATCACTTTGCGCCGCAGGAACAACTTCAAGCGGCGTTAGTTTTTGATCACGTAAAGTTTGGCGGATTTGTTTAGCTGTATCGGCTTCTAAAATGCCTTTTTTTTCTTTACCTCGGCCATCTAAGGCACGATATTCAAACGCCGCCATAGTTAACCTTCCTCACGGGTAACACGCAATACTTCTTCAAGCGTTGTTTTGCCTGCCAGTACACGGCTACACCCATCTTGGCGAATACTTGGGCTGCGCTTACGAATGTATTTTTCTACGCTTTGCTCGCCTTTACCGTTGTGAATCATTTCGCGTATGGTTTCATCAACTACAAGTAACTCATGAATACCTGTACGACCACGGTAACCATTAAAGTTACACTCTTCACACCCCACCGCTCGATAGATTGTCGGTTGGCTTTCAAAAGGAACCCCTAACAGCTGGCATTCATGCTCATCAGCCGTGTGACCTTCTTTACAGGTATTACATAACGTACGTACTAAGCGTTGCGATAACACACCGAGTAACGACGATGAAAGTAAAAAGGGTTCAACACCCATATCTTCCATACGTGTAATTGCACCCGATGCGGTATTTGTATGCAAAGTAGACATAACAAGGTGACCGGTAAGTGACGCTTGAACACCAATTTGCGCAGTTTCAAGGTCGCGTATTTCACCCACCATTACTACATCGGGATCTTGACGTAATATTGCACGTAAACCACGTGCAAATGTCATATCAACTTTTGCATTAACTTGTGTTTGCCCAATGCCTGGAATTTCGTACTCTATCGGATCTTCAACGGTAAGAATATTACGATCGCGTGAGTTAATTTGGCTCATACCAGCGTATAAAGTGGTACTTTTACCAGAGCCCGTTGGCCCTGTTACCAAAATAATACCGTGGGGTTTACTAATTAAATCTGAAAACAATGCGCGATTTTCTGCGGTCATACCTAAATCTTCAAGGTTTAATCGCGCGTTGTTTTTGTCAAGTAAACGCAGTACTACGCGCTCACCAAAGCTCGATGGCATTGTAGATACACGCACATCAACTGCACGCCCAGCAATACGTAAACTAATACGACCATCTTGTGGAATACGTTTTTCAGCTATATCAAGCTTAGCCATTACTTTAATACGAGATACAAGTAACGATGCAAGTTTACGATTAGGCTTAAGCACTTCTTTAAGCACGCCATCGACCCTAAAGCGAATAACAAGCTCTTGCTCGAAGGTTTCGATATGAATATCAGAAGCCCCTTCTTTAATCGCTTCACTTAGCATGGCATTAATAAGCTTGATGATTGGCGCATCATCGTCACCAGCAAGTAAATCTTCAGTTTGCGGGAGCTCATCAGCAAGCGAGAATAAATCAACCTCGTTGCCAATATCTTCCATCATTTGTTGTGTTTCAGAGCTATCACGTTGGTATGACGCTTCAAGCAATAGCTCAAATTTATCATCATCCAATTGCTCAAGAGTAAAACCATGGCCTGCGATACGGCGTACTTCTAATAGTACCTCCACATCTAGCTCACCACGGTAGTAAACTATACGATGATCTTTGTTTTTACCAAGCAACACACCTGCGCGTCTTGCATAGGAAAATGGCAAACGCTTTGCTGGTAACTCAACTAACACATCACTCGTTAATAGCTCATCCTGATTATGCGTTTGAGGATGAACCACATCTTGGTTTATCTCTTGAATCGCATTAGTCATCTTTACGCTCTTGTGCATTTTGTTTACGTAGAGACTCTTCATACGTAGGTGGAAGTACTAGTTCGTCATTCCACTCAGGTAAAATAGGCGTATCTGTCATTGGCATTAACTCAATACCGTCTTCTTTTTGTTTAAACTGCTCACCACGAATAAAGTTATATTTATTAAAGCTTAACTTATTCATGCTTACACCATCACGAATAATGGTTGGGCGAATAAATACAATAAGATTACGCTTACGACGCGTTGTATTTGTTGATCTAAACAGGTGACCTAAAATAGGGATATCGCCTAATAACGGTACCTTAGAAACACTTTCTTGTACGTCTTCGTCAATTAAACCGCCAAGTACAACCATACCGCCATCATCGGCCATAACCGTTGTTTTAATTGCACGTTTATTAACAGAAATATCAACAGCAGTTGCACCACTTACACTCGATACTTCTTGCTCAATAGTAAGTTGTACTGCAGAGCCATCGTTAATCTGTGGCGTAACTATCAGTTTAATACCGACTTCTTGACGCTCAACTGTTTGAAATGGGTTAGCATTATTACTGCCTGTTTGTGAACCTGTGATAATAGGCACTTCTTGACCGACTAAAATAGAGGCTTCTTCGTTATCCATTGTAGTAATAGAAGGGGTAGCCAAAATATTTGAATTTGTATCAGTGGCAACAGCCTGAATAATTGCGCCCCAATCATTTTTAACAACGCCCAGCGCTAAACCATTAATGCCACTTAGCAATGAAGCAAGCGCATCATAGTCACCCTCAGTCGTTTCGTCATAACTAGTCACGTTTCCTGACTCTGTACCAATGATAGTTTTAGTTACGGTTGTATCTTGTGCTTGCTCTGCAGCAACAGCTAATGAACCCACGGGAACTGTAGTGCCGTTGTTAAACTGCAGCATACCGCCCTGCTCAGAAATCCACTGCAGGCCTAAGTTAACCCCGTCGCCTTCCATTACTTCAATAATAATGGCTTCAACCAGTACTTGGGCACGGCGAATATCAAGGCGTTCAATTACAGATTCAAGTGATCGCATTGTGTCTGGCTGTGCGGTAATAATTAATGAGTTTGAGTCAGGGTGAGACTCTATACTGCTTTCATTATTGCTTCTGCTACGAGTTTTAGTAGTACCGCCTTGTGCATCTTCAACAAGGGACTTACTAACACCCTGCAATACTTTGACCAAATCTTCAGCTTTAGCATAATTTAAGTAAAACACCTTGGTGTTGCCTTGGCTTTCTAGCTCACCATCTAAGCGCTTAATGAGCTCAATAGCACGTGTACGTGCTTGGCCTTCTCCACTTACAATAACGCTATTAGTTCGGCCATCAGCCACAACTTTTGGAATTAAGAATTCAGGTACACTGCCTTTACCGCTGTCTTTATAAATATTATCTACCACAGAGACAACATCATCTGCCGTCGCATATTTAAGCTTAACGATGTCTACACGCTTGTCACCCGCCTGATCAACAGAGCGAATGATCTCAACTAAGCGATTAACCGATGCTGCATGACCCGTTAGCATCATAACGTTAGCCGCATTAAAGTTGGCAACGTGGCCACCATCTTTTTGATCGCTAAATTGACGAACCAAAGGGCCAAGCTCTTGTACACTTACATTTTTAACACGTACAACACGTGTAATCATCATGTCGCCGCTAGCTTCACTACCTTCGTCAATAAGTGGTACATTTGATTTTTTGGCGTCTGAACTTTTTTCTATCTTAATTATGCCATTGTCCATTTCAACAGCTGAGTAGCCATAAACTTCCAATACATTTAAGAAGAACTGATAATAAAGTGCTTCGTCCATTAACTCATAGCTGCGAACATTTACTTTGCCGCGCACGTTAGGGTCAATAATCACTGTTTTATTAAGGTTTTTACCAACAATATTAATAAACTCGTTGATATCAGTTCCTTTAAAGTTAGCAGCATATTCAACAGCAGAAACAGACAAAGAAATACTTGCCGCCAAAAAAAGTGCTGCGTACTTAGCTAACCCTTTTTTAATTTTTTTGAGGTGTAGCACCTGAACCATTGTATTAAAACTCCAAAGCTAAATTATTGCAGACTAAATTGCACATCGATTTGTTCACCATCACGTTCTATAGTGATATTGGCATCTGTACTATTACGCAGCTCGTTGATAGCTGACATAGCCTGTTTTAAATCTGTTAATTGATAGCCATTTATAGAAATAGCCAAATCGTTATTTTTTAATCCCATTTGTTTAAATAGTTCAGGCTCTTTACCTGGACTTAAACGATATCCGATTAGTTCGCCATCATTCATGGCTTGTGAAACACGTATATAGTCAAATAATTTGCCTGGCTCTTCGAGCAGGTCTTCACGTGTTTCTATAATTGCTTCTTTAACGTCTGGATCTGCAGTAGCATCTATTTGTAGTTCACTTAGCTCTAATTTTTGCGGACCCATTTCAGCATCATCACGGGCAGCGAGTACTGGCATAGATACCGTTTTATTAAAATCGAGTCCATCAAGCATCAAAGTCTCAAAACGCCCATTAACATTCAAAATAACACGATCAGGTAATATTTGTGCTACTTCAGCGCGCGTGCCTAATACAACTTCTTCAACAAGATAGCTTACTTGCTTACCTTGTGATTCAATAATTGCGATACCTGCTTTATCATCGTTATTAACCGCTACAATACCGGTTAAATTTATACTTAAGCGTGTTTCTGGCGCATTGTTTATAACCTGCGATTGCTTTGCAGTATTATTGTTGTTTGTTACAGTTTTTTTACCAAATAAGAATTGCTCAACAATATGCTGCGCAGAGTTATTACTCGCACCAGATGACTGATTAGCATGATGGCTAGGGGTAAGCAGAGTTATTGGTGGTTTTGGCCACAAAAGCCAAACAAGTTTTGATAATAAAAATGCAAGATAAACAACAACTAAGAGTGTCACTAATGCACTTAACTTAGCATGCGGTAAACGAGTTAAAAATTGTTTTAGTTGTTGGATTTGCTGTTCCATAAATAGTGTTCTTATTTTAATTTACTGCGTTAGCGCGTACCCATAGTACCCTTTCATTTTTCTTTCAACAAGCACACTAATATTAAACTTTGTAAACAGATTAAATCAACTTTACATAACAGTACAAAAAGTAAACTGCTGTTGTAATACCTTCATCCTACGATGATTTCATGATAAATTTTAAGCTATAAAAACGTGGGGAAATGCCTTATGAGTAAAAAAAGTAATGCTAATACCAGCTCAGACCCTGTAGATGGGTTAAAAGTTCGATTAGATAAATGGTTATGGGCTGCGCGATTTTATAAAACTCGTGCAGTTGCACGCGAAATGGTGCAAGGCGGCAAAGTACATTATAATGGCCAACGTACAAAAGCGAGTAAAATAGTAGACGTTGGCGCAAAAGTAAAACTGGCTCAGGGCGTAGATGAAAAGCTGATAACTATACTCTCAGTGCTTGAAAAACGCCAAAGCGCCCCCATTGCACAGACCATGTATCAAGAATCTGATGCCAGTATTGCTAAACGCGAAGAGAACAGCATCGCACGTAAAAATAACAGCTTTTTTGCCCCCCATCCGGATAAAAAACCGGATAAAAAGCAAAGACGCGAACTTTTAAAAATGAAATCAAGTTAGGTATAGCCGCTCATGCAACAAGATTTACTTCACCGTTATTTATTCAACGAACTAGATGTTCGTGGCGAACTCGTACAAATCGAGAGTGCTTATAATGAAATGATTGCCGACCATAATTACCCCGACCCTGTTAAAGCATTACTTGGTGAGTTACTCGTTGCAACCTGTTTACTTACTGCTACCTTAAAGTTTGAAGGTGAAATTGCTGTACAGCTTCAAGGTGATGGCCCAGTTAAATATGCTGTTATAAATGGTGATGACAAACAAAATATGCGTGGTATTGCACGCCTGCAAAGCGAAATTACGGGCACAACTGTAAAAGAGCTTATTGGCCAAGGCTATATGGTAATCACTATTACTCCTGAAAAAGGTGAACGCTACCAGGGTATAGTGCCGCTAGAGCATGATACTCTTAGTGAATGTATCGAAAGTTACTTTGAGCAATCTGAGCAACTAAAAACACGCCTTTGGTTTGCAACTGACACTACTGAAGGTAGCGCAAAAGCATGTGGTCTATTTTTACAAGTGCTTCCAGTTGATAAACAAAAATCAATTGAAGACTTTGCACACCTAGAAGCATTAAGTAACACGATTAAAAATGAAGAGTTGTTACACTTGGATGCGAACACAGTTCTTACACGTCTTTATCACGAAGATAATCCTCGCGTATTTGAACCTCAAGCTATTAAATTCAAATGTGGTTGTAGTCGTGATAAAACAATTACTGCACTAGTTAATATTGGACAAGAAGAACTACTCAAAGATGTAGCTGAGAAAGGGACTGTTAACATTAACTGTCATTACTGTTTAAAAGAGTATGTTTTTAACGAACAAGACATAAAAAGCATTTTCAACTAAATGTTCAGCTTCATTTATATATAGTAATTAAAGCCGCAAAATATGCGGTTTTATATTATAAAAAGATGATACCGGTGTCATGAATTTTGTTAATTTACTGACACCGGTATCATTGAAATTATTCATGTTTTTTAGCAAATATATGTGTTTTTAGAGGCTTTACGGGCTCGAATATCTCAAAACCTTCTGTTACTATAATTTCAGCTTAAGGGCACTGATAACCCCAGAGCTATCCCGTTCAAACTCTCACACATTATAGTTAGGTATAAACATGACTACAGGCGCTACACGTTTTGTCGATTTAACCGCAGCTGAACTTGTCGAGCATGCGATCCGCCGTGGCGAAGGTACTTTAGCCGCAAATGGTGCTTTTGTTGCAATTACAGGAAAACGAACTGGCCGTTCACCAAAAGATCGTTTTATTGTTCAAGAAGCAACAACTCAAGATGACATTCAATGGGGCAACGTTAACCGCCCATTTGATGCAGAAAAATTTGACGCATTATGGGCTCGCGTAGAAGCACATGTTCAAAGTAATGACCACTTCACCTCTCACCTAGAAGTTGGCGCTGACCCTGAGCATTATCTACCTGTAGTCGTAACTACAGAAACAGCGTGGCACCATATTTTTGCCAAAAACATGTTTATCGAACCACAAAACTATAACGCCTCAAACTTACCACAATGGCAAGTAATGAACGTTCCTTCGTTTGTATGTGAGCCAGAACGTGATGGCACAAATAGCGATGGCACCGTCATTATCAACTTTGCACAGCGTAAAGTATTACTAGCAGGTATGCGTTACGCCGGTGAAATGAAAAAATCGATGTTTTCTGTACAAAACTTCCTACTACCAGCAAAAGGTGTATTACCAATGCACTGTTCTGCTAATGTTGGTGAAGCAGGCGATACAGCATTATTCTTCGGTTTATCTGGTACGGGTAAAACAACACTTTCAGCAGACCCTACTCGCTTTCTAATTGGTGATGACGAGCACGGCTGGGCACCTGGAAGCGTGTTTAATATTGAAGGCGGTTGTTATGCTAAATGTATCGACCTGTCACAAAAGAATGAACCTGTAATTTGGAATGCTATTCGCTTTGGCACTATTTTAGAAAATGTAGTGTTAGATGAAAAAGGCGTTCCAGACTTTAACGATACTAGCCTTACTCAAAATAGCCGTGCAGCATATCCACTTGAACACGTTGAAAAACGTAAAGTAGAAAACCGCGCAGGCGAACCTAAGGCTGTTGTATTTTTAACTTGTGATGTAAGCGGTGTATTACCACCGGTTTCTATTCTTAGCGAAGAAGCTGCTGCTTTTCACTTTTTAAGTGGATACACAGCAAAAGTTGGTTCTACTGAGATTGGTTCAACTAGCGATATTGAATCAACATTTTCGACATGTTTTGGCGCACCATTCTTCCCACGCCCTGCTGGTGTTTACGCTGAGCTTCTTATGAAGCGTGTACGCGAGTTTGGCGCTAAGGTGTACCTTGTGAATACAGGTTGGACTGGCGGCCCTTACGGCACAGGTAAACGTTTTGATATCCCGACTACTCGCGCAGTAATTGATGCAATCGTATCTGGTAAATTAGCGGGTGTTGAAACTCAGCACATTGATGTTTTAAACCTAGATGTACCAGTAGCAGTTCCAGGTGTAGATACTAACTTACTTAATCCTATTAATACGTGGGAAGATAAAGCTAAGTACAATGAATATGCAGCAAAACTTGCCGCAGACTTCACTGAAAACTTTGCTAAGTATGACGTATCAGACGATATAAAAAATGCAGGACCTAAAGCTTAAATAAGCTTCAAGCTTGTATTTTAACGCCAGCCAAGAGCTGGCGTTTTACTTTCTAAATACCTAATTTAATAAGTGCGACAAAATGCCGCACAACTCATATCAAAAAAACATATAATATACCGCGTAATTAATCCTTCCTTAATGCCCAATAAACCTGCATTACTCATTACGGCTATTTAATTAATGACACTAAAGCTTTCATGGCAAAAAATATTCAGGCGGTTACATTTATACTTAGGTCTATCGGTAGGTGTTTTACTTACTATTATTAGCCTTTCTGGCTCCGTATTAGTTTATTACCCACAAATAGACTCACTGTTAAATCCAATTAATGACACTACCACTAATACAAAACCACCTAATTGGGATCAAGCATACAATATGCTAAGAGCAAATTTCCCTACAAAACAAGGGCCATGGCGATTAGAAAACACAGGTGTGAACTCAGTAATTCCCGCGCGGTACTACAATCCAATAGAAACAAAAGAGCAAGGCTTTGCTCCCTTAATGGTATGGCTATCTAGCAGTAGTGATAAAGTAATACGTAAAAACTATTGGGGAAAATACTTAGTAACTTGGATGTACAACTTACATTTTTCATTACTAACAGGAGCAACGGGCACTCTCGTTGTTGGCTATATAGGCATAGCCTCAATAGTTCTTCTTATCTCTGGATTCTTTGCTTGGTTTCCAAAGCCTGGGCAGTGGGTAAAGGCACTAAAATTTAAATCTCGTAGCTCTAAAATAGGTTTGCTATACGACTGGCATAAACTAATTGGTTTAACCTTCTGCATACCGCTACTAGCTTTAACTGTTACAGGTGTTATGCTCGCTATTCCAAAACAAACAGATCCTATATTAACCGCTCTAGTTAGCGATATAAACTCTCCACCAAAAACACAAATTCAACCGAGTAAACAAACCAATATTCCTTTATCACAAGCGGTATTAATAGCTGAAAAAGCATTACCGAATACGCGTTTAGCTTGGATTGAAACACCCTCAAACTTAAATGCTATTTACAGATTAAGATTTCAAACTGTAAACGATCCTTCGTATCGCTTTCCACATAGCTATATAGAGGTTAATGCACTTACAGGAAAGTTAGAGAGCGTGTTTAATATAGATAAGCAAAGTACGGCTAGTAAAATAAAAAACTGGATACACCCTCTACATGACGGCAGCATTGGCGGTAACATTTTAAAAGTCATTTGGGTGCTGAGTGGCTTTGGATCTGCTGCATTGTTCTTTATTGGCGTATATAGGTGGTTAGTTAGAACCAAGAGAATATAAAAATAAAATAAACTTTACGCCAATCTCCCTAGTTAAATGATCTATTTGAGGACAAAGATTTCTTTATTTCGTTGTTCTCGCCAATTACTCCTAAGTTGCTCAACCTTCTGTATCCATGCAATCGTATATCAGAAATTTCTAACGCAATTAACGTCAAGTTCAATCCACCAAATTGATTAGGTATTATTGCCGATTAGTATAATTATCAGGTATGTGTATTTATTCTGCACGCGCTAAAACTACAGTTAGTTACAGATGTAATGCGGTAAATCACTTAGGTAAACTTAGCGCACAATAGTGCCCCCCAATTAATTGCTTACTAGTGTCTGTAAATAAGGCTATATACCTAATGGGAATGTCTAATAGGCTATATACCTAATGGGAATGTCTAATAGGCTACTGAATAGTTAAAGCAAGGCTCTTTACAATGTGAAGCCTGCGTAATGTCACGATACCCACAGCGGTGGAGAGTCACGTAGTAAATGCTACTTTATTGGCCGAATGGGGTATTGAGGGCTTTTGTTGTGATTCTAACGTCGGGAGTCGCTGCGCTCGTCCGACCTACGTGATGGGTGTTGATGTGAGTGTGTATTAATTGCGCGCATTTACTTTTTACAATTTAAAACCTGGTGATGTCATAGTGCCCACAGCAGTAGAAAGTCACGTAGCAAATGCTACTTTATTGGCCGACTGGGGTATTGAGAGATTTTGTTGTGATTTTAGCGTCGGGAGTCGCTGCGCTCGCCCGACCTACGTGATGGGTGTTGCTGTGGGTGTGTTAATTGCGCGCATTTCACTTTTCTGCAGACGTAAAAAAGCCCGACTCTTTCGAATCGGGCTCTCTACAATTTGAAGCCTGGTAATGTCCTACTTTCACATAGCAAATGCTACACTATCATCGGCGCTGTTTCGTTTCACTACTGAGT
>NZ_JACJDY010000039.1:0-20484 GCF_014163785.1 Pseudoalteromonas sp. SR43-7
GTTAGTATGTAGCATGAGAGTTACCTCTTATATGTTTTGATTTAAAGATTCGACACCTTTTATCAAAACGGGTAACTCTCACTTTTTCAAGTTGAAGTGTCAGATCTTGTCTGAACTAATACAATTTAATCTTTTACAATGGCATTGTGATAAATATTTTGTACATCGTCACAATCTTCAAGCATATTTATAAACTTATCAAAGTTAGCAATAACTTCTTCGTCTTCAATTTCAATATTAACTTGAGGAATAAACGTAATTTCATCTACTTCAAAGTTAATGCCTTCAAATGCGTCTTCAAGGGCAGTTTTAGCTTTAAAGTATTCTGTTGGCGGTGCAAATACTGATATTTTACCGTCCTCCGCTTCAACATCGCTTACATCAACATCAGCCATCATTAATGCTTCTAATACGACTTCATCGTCATCGCCTGCAAAGCCAAGTACCGCATAATGATCAAACATATGCGCTACACAGCCAGGAGTACCAATTTTTGAGTCTGTTTTAGTAAATGGTAAACGTACATCTTTGATAGTACGGTTCGGATTGTCTGTTAAACAGTCAACAATAACCATACAGTTACCAGGGCCATAGCCTTCATAACGGGCCACAGAGTAATCTTCTCCTGCGCCACCGGCTGCTTTTTCAATTGCTTTTTCGATAACGTGTGCGGGTACTTGGTCTTTTTTAGCTTTTTCGATTAGACGGCGAAGTGTTTGGTTTACTTCGGGATCGGGATCACCACTTTTTGCTGCAACGTAAATCTCTTTGCCGTACTTTGAGTTTACTTTTGTTTTTGCATTGGCTGTTTTGATCATAGAACTTTGACGAACTACAAATGCTCTGCCCATTTTGTGCCCCTAATGAATACGTTACGTTTTGCGGTATTTTACCAATTCAAAACGTATTGGGCTAGCTCCGCAATGGGCAAAACTTGATTAATAAAAACTTTTATAACTACAAACTTATGTCAGAATAAATAAAATGGCACGCTATTTAACATAACTCTATTTTTTCAGAATAACTCTCAACTAATGTTACTAATTCCGCAAAGTCATGCAAAACGTAATCTGCCTGATCGGCGTAGGCTGGCGTCAACTCTGGAGCGTATAAACATGCGCGCATATTTGCATTATGCGCAGCTTGAATATCGTAAAGGTAATCGCCTACATAAAGTAAATTTCTAGCATTAATGTTCCAAAGTGTAGCAATAGCATTCAAAGCACTAGGATCTGGTTTTGCAGGAGCATCGCTTCGCGTTAAAACTGTACTAATAGGAAGTGGGTTATTTTGTAATTTAATTGCAGCCGCTTTATCAAAATTGCGAGTAACAATTGCCATCGGTATATTTTTAGACTTTAAAGCATTAATAGCTTCACTCACCCCAGGTAATATACTGGCATGTTGTGCGTCTATTAATTCGTGTTGGTGAACTATATTCATTGCCTCTTCACGCATATACGGTGAGGGCAACTTAGCAATGTAATCAAGTAAGTCTTGCTCGCAAGGGCAACCTATTTGGGCCTTTATTAATGCAAAGTCTAATTCTGATGAAACCAATGTTCCATCCAAATCAAAAATCACTCCAAAAATAGCCTCAATCTGAGTCGTCATATCACTCCCTGAATTTAGTTATTACTAAATAAAATTTAAACATAAAATTCTCTACTGCTTATGCCCTAGCTAGTTACAGCTAAAGGGATAAATGAAACTAACTATATTTAAATTATTTATTTGCACTGCTATCAATCTATTGATAATACAGTAAATATAATTGGTAATTGTAGCATGCGCAAAAAATGGTAAATATACAAATTGAACTACCAATTTTTACGTAAATTTACATATACCAGATCTAAAATGAACGCAGTTTAAACGTTTGAAGAAAACGCGCACATTAACTGCAGTGCGCGTTGGTTGGGGAAGTTTTAACTACTAATTTGGCTCAAAGCGGGCTTCGAGCCAAGTATCATCTTGTGCAAAGTTTAAGGTTTTAATCTTACCTTTGCCCTCAACGTTTACCATATTTACCTGAGATGGCCATAAATCACGAAGCGCGCCATTGCTCATTTTAATTCCTTCAATGTTTTCAGGAATTGGTGCTTCTTGGTAAACCCAAAAAAACTTACCATCTACTTGCGCCCCTACAAAGCTAAGTGGTAAAGGCTCACCACTTAACGTTTGTAGAGCAACATGCGATTCAACATATTTAGCAAAACGTTGCTGATCGGCTTTATTACTAATAATATCGATTTTGCCTTCAAATAATGTTCCTACGGCATGTTCGGTATCATGTAAATAAAAGCGATGCATTAACTCAACATTATGCGTTCGTTTATTAAAAAGCACGGTTGTAACAGACGATTTTAGTTGATGCGCCATACTCGGCGCAGCAACTAAAAGGCAAACAATAATAAGCAAAAAGCGCATTATTGCGGCTCCCCACCGTCATCTTTTTCGTCTTTCTTCTCATCAGTTTTAAGCTCAGTTTTAATATCTTGCATGATATCGCGACTTACTTTAGCTTTACTCTTTTCCTTTTTAAACACTTCAATACGTGAAGGAATAATACGACGAGGGTAGTTATTGTTTTCAACATCTACGTCAGCTGTTTCCCAGCCTGGATCTACAGTAACTGATACAAGCGGTTTGTTTTTATCGGTCACAATTAGCTTTTGAACATTTTTATAATTACGACGCCAAATTTCAGCAGGGATATAACGCTCTTCGGTTGTGCCATCTTCATATGTTAGCTCAAGCAATATAGGCATTACCAAACCACCAAGGTTTGAAAATTCCATAACGTAGTAGTTTTTATCTTCTTCTAAAGCACGTTCAAGCGTTTTACGCTCCCACGGCTCTAAACCTTTTAAAAACTTATTGTACGAGTTACGTTCTTTATTGGTTACAGTAAAGCGGTCGTTTTCGTCATAAAAGTCGGTAACATCAGGATTTTGCTCAACCCATGTTTTTTTACCTTCGGCGCGGTTACGCTCAACAAATAATGACGTAGGCTTGTCTGCTTCAATATCACGTAAACGGCTGTAATCAATATCAGGGTTTTTAGTGTCTAAACGTAGTTGATATACTTTATCTAAAGAGATATCAACATGGTCTGTGGTGTAAAACCAGCCACGCCAAAACCAATCTAAATCAACACCAGAGGCTTCTTCCATTGTGCGGAAAAAATCAGCTGGGGTAGGGCGCTTGTATTTCCAGCGCTGAGCATACTCTTTAAATGCAAAGTCGAATAAATCACGACCTAAAATTACTTCACGTAAAATATTAAGGGCTGCGGCAGGTTTAGTATAAGCATTAGGGCCTAAACGTAATACGCTGTCTGACTGAGTCATAATTGGTACTTGGACTTCTGACTTCATGTAGCTCACTATATCGCGAGGCTCAACACCCCAAGGAATAGTAGGATCCCATTCACGACCAGCAACACCATCTAAAAAGCTATTTAAGCCTTCATCCATCCACGTCCATTGGCGCTCATCTGAGTTAACAATCATTGGAAAGTAAATATGACCCACTTCATGAATAACTACGCCAAGTAAAAAGCGCTTTTCAGCCTGAGAATAAGTACGAGTACCATCATCTTGCAACTTAGTACGCGGGCCGTTAAAGGTGATCATTGGGTATTCCATACCACCAACGGGGCCATTAACCGACTGTGCAGTTGGGTACGGGTAATCAAAAGAATACTTAGAGTAAACTTCCATTGTGTGCACTACCGCTTCAGTTGAGTACTTCTTCCATAAGTCACCACCTTCTTTAGGGAAGAACGACATTGCCATAACTAAAGGCTGAACGTCACCACCTTGTTGATAACCTTTTGCATCCCACATAAACTTACGAGACGACGCCCAAGCAAAGTCACGAACATTCTGCGCTTTAAAGTGCCACGTTTTAGTTTTGTCGGTGCCTTCTTTTTCGTTTTCTAGCGCTTCTTCTGCGTTAACAATAAACACAGGACGCTTAGATGTTTCAGCTTGCTTTAAACGTTTGCGCTGAGTACTTGTAAGTACTTTACTCGCGTTATCAAGCTTACCTGTTGCCGATACAATGTGATCCGCCGGAACAGTAATCTCAACATCGTAATCACCAAACTCAAGCGTAAACTCACCAGAGCCTAAAAATGGCTTGTTTGTCCATGCTTCGTAATCGGTATAAGCCGCTAAGCGAGGGAACCACTGAGCAATTAAGAATATGTCGTTGCCATCTTCTTCAAAGTGCTCGTAACCAGAACGTGCACCTACAGCATCTTCTTCTACAATGTTGAAGGCAAAGTTCATGCTAAATTCTACTTCTTTACCTGGTTTTAATGGCTCGTTTAAATCAATGCGCATTAAAGTATCAACTACAGTTACGCGCAGTTCTTTACCATCGTCATCCTTTACGCCACTGATTGTATAACCCAGTTCGTTGTCGCTCATAAATTGCTGACGGCGTAAGTCACCTAAACTTAATTTAGCAGGCTTTTGAGCTGGTAGGCTTTCTAAAGTGCTTTTAAACGTTTTAGTTGTTTCGGCAATAGAATCACTTTTAAAAATATTTTGATCTAACTGTAACCATAAATATTTAAGTGTATGCGGAGAGTTATTTTTATATTCAATGCTTTGGCTACCGGTAATACGGTGCTTTTTTTCATCTAGCTTTACATCAATATCGTAGTTTACACGTTGCTGCCAGTATTTTTCACCTGGTTCGCCAGCGGCACTACGATAAACATTGGGTGTAGGAAGCGCTTCGTCTAATTGACGAAATTTATCAACAAAAGTACCTTTTGTTTGCTCAACTGAAGACGCCATAGCCGCACTAGATATTGCCAAAGGCAATACAAAAGCACTTAGCGTAAGACCTATTTTTTTCATTGTTAGTCCTAATATAATTTTGTGAGCATACTTTGACAAATATACCAGTTAGCTTCAATAAATTAGCGACCAAGTACCGTATTTTTAGGGTGATGTTCACTTAGTTTATTAGATTGAAAAGTACAATTATTTTGTAACAAAATACGAATAAATAAAAACTGTAAAGGGGGTTTACAAAAGTGGGATTTAATAATGGTTTTGAGCTGTTAAATACAAGTTTTAGAGCTCGGAAAAAGCACATTAACTTTACCTACTTTGCTAAAAAATTATTGCTTTAGCATTATCAGGTAAACCAATAATCCTATGTATAAGCGTCTCAAACTTCCAACAAGAAAAATGGGCTAAAAGCCCACTCTACTGAACAAAAACACAGTGAAAACAGCTGAATTATTGGCTCAAATATTGCCGAAGTTCCTTAATATTCGCTATTTTTACGATAAATGATAAATAGTGTAATTTTAGGTTGATCTTTAGTGCAGTTTATATTTAAAATCGCCAACCTTTTTATTTGAGGCAAATAAATTCGTCACATTTATCCTCAAATTAATATCGATTACTAGCAAGAAATGCGGTGGGCTTATGGATTTTTACATCCTAAAAAAACAACAAGAACTAATTGCGATTCCAGCAAGTGAGAATAACTGTAAGCAGTATCTCGATTCGGGTTATTTTTATATCGATAAAGTAGCAGCGTGCAACGAAACTAATGCATTAAAGGCGCTACACGCAAAACAAACTAAAACGTTAAAAATTCCATTATTAATGGCCCTTTTAGCATTACCGATTGTTTTTTCAGCTTGGTATAGTTTAACCTAAGGTAATGCACGGCTTAGGCTTGCATCTTTAACTGCCTTGGGTATATTGGCGCTCTTACGGTTTTATTAAGAGCGCTACATGAAAGTCCTCCACACCTCAGATTGGCACCTTGGCCAACAATTTTACGAACACGATCGCCGTGTTGAACATCAAGCTTTTTTTACATGGTTATTAGCCACTCTTGTTGAACAACAAATAGACTTACTTTTAGTTGCTGGCGACATTTATCATACAGCGACTCCAAGCGCTAGCGCCGAAAATCAGCTTTATCAATTTATTAAAGACGCCAAAAAGGCATGCCCACAATTACACATAGTAATTATTGCGGGTAATCACGACTCTGCAAATCGTATTTTGGCAGCTCAGCCATTACTAGCGCAATTTGATACACACGTAGTAGGGCGCTTTGATGTCGCGACACCCGATGAAACTGTTATTACCATAGATACCAATGGTAAACGCGCTGTAATCGTCGCTATGCCATTTTTACGTGCAAGCGATGTAAGTTTACTTAGCCAAACCGAAAGCGGCCCTAGTTACGCTCAAGGCGTTGCGAAAGCTTATGAACTTGCACTAGAACAAGCTACTAATATGAACGAGCAAAACTCACCATTAATAGTTATGGGGCATTTACACGCAAAAGGCGGGGATATCTCAAGTGATTCTGAGCGTAACTTAGTGATAGGTGGTGAGGAGTCTATTTCAGCCAATGTATTTGGTAAACAAGCCAACTATGTTGCCCTTGGGCATTTACACAAAGCGCAACAAGTCGCTAAAAGCGATATTATTCGCTACAGCGGCACACCTATCCCTATGTCGTTTTCAGAGCGTAACTACACGCACCAAGTAAATGTTGTTGAGTTTATTATTGATGAAAAACAACATATTAGTACAACTGTAAACCCCCTTTACATTCCGCGCTATGCCGATGTAATTATTTTACCAAAAGGGGAATGCGTGCCATTAAGCGAACTATGCGAGCAAATTAAAGCGCTCGACACTGCACAAAATACAATAGCGCCTTATTTACGTGTAAAGCTTAAATCAAGCGATACCGACACCACCTTCAGAGAACAAATAGAACAAGCACTTGAAGGCAAGCATATTAAATTTTGTGGTATTGAACGTGTACGTGAGCAATCGACTCAAAATGACGACAACACCGTATTTGAAGATTTAAGCGAAGTTGAAATGCTCAACCCACTAAACCTATTAGAACAAGCATTTGCAAACGATAAAGACATGGCAGGGCAAAGTGTACCCGATGAGCTAAAAGCACTTTTAAGTGACGTGATAAACGAGCTTACGGAGCAAGAGCAACTATGAAAATAACCGCAGTTCGTATTCATAATTTAGCATCAATAGTTGATGCTGAAATAGACTTTACTCAAGCGCCATTAAAAGATGCAGGCTTATTTGCGATAACAGGCGATACCGGCGCTGGTAAAAGTACCTTTTTAGATGCCATTTGTTTAGCTCTTTATACAAAAACGGCGAGGCTGCGCGGTGATAAAGGTAACTTAATTGAGTTTAATGGCGACAGCATTAAGCTTAATGATGCGCGAAACTTGCTACGCAGAGGCACATGGGAAGGTTACGCCGAGGTCGACTTTTTAGGGCAAGATAAACAGCTTTATCGTGCACGTTATACAATTTCACGCACTCATAAAAAAGTAACAGGCAAACTTAAAGTAGCAGAGCACACATTAGTAACCCTGCCAGACGAAACCCTTATAGCTGACAAAAGCCACACAATAAAAGAAGTCGAGAGTAAAATAGGGCTTAACTTTGAACAGTTCTCACGCGCCGTACTTTTAGCACAACATGAGTTTGCTGCATTTTTAAAAGCCACTGGCGATGAGCGAGCGCAGCTTTTAGAGTGTTTAACAGGCACCGATAAATTTAGCCGTATTGGCGTGCGTATTTTTGAGCGCCATAAAGAGCAAGTAGCAAAGCTTGAAGCGCTTAAAGCTGGCCTTGAAAGCTATACTTTGCTAACGAGCGATGAACTTGAGCTACAACAAACCAAGTTAACCGATTTAAAAGCGCAAACCGAACACACTAAAAAAGAGCTATCCAAAACCGAAAAAGCACTTAACTGGTATCAGCAAGCTACAGTGCTTGAGCAAAATTTACTGCAAGCACAGCAAACCCAGCAACAAGCAAGCTCAGAGCTCGAAAGTATCGTTGAGCAAAGCGAGCAGGCAAAACAAGCTAAACAAGCGCTTGAAATAAAAGATAACCGCAGCCGTTTTGCTCAATTAACTGATCAAAATACGGCGTTGGATCAGCAAATAACATCACTTAAAAGAGTTGATCATTTAGCGGTAATTAACGAGCGTAATACCGCGCTAGCTAAGCATACCGAGCTACTTAATAACGCCAATGAGCAAAAACAAAATGCAGCGCCCGTTATAGCAAAAGCGAGAGAGCTCGACAGCAGCATTGCTTTGCAAACTCAAGCTGTAAAAGGCACAGAGTCGCAATTAACCAAAGAGCAAACTCAACTTGATGAGCTCACACAGCAGCTTAAACAAAGCAATAACGAGCTAGAGCTCGCTAATACCGACTCAACTAAAAGCCAGCAATGGCTTAATGAGCATGCACAGCTGCACGTTTTAGCAAAAGACTGGAGCTACTATCAGCAAAGCTTTAATACTTACTTAAATGCACAGCAGCAATTAACTGCAAACCTTGCACAAAGCCAAACTCTTAATACCGAGCTTGCAGGTCAGAGTGAGCTTTTAAATATACAAAATAATAAAGTGCAGCAGTGCGAGGCGTTACTTACGAGCGAGCAGTCAGCTTTGCAGGTTTTAAATACTCAGCTTAATGAATTTAATGCAGAGCACTGCGACGCGCAGCTAAAAAGTATTGATTACTTAAAAGAGCAGCGAGAGCGCTATAAGCAATTTAACGCAGAGCTAAAACAAAGCACTCAACGCCAGCAAGTGCTCAATCAGCAGCTAAATGAAAGCCAGCAAGCCCATGCTTTACTTAATCAGCATTTAATAACTAGCGAGCAAGCACTTAAAGGCAGCGAGTACGCACTTAACCAAGCGCGTTTAAGAGCTAGCGAAAACGTAGAGCATTTACGCACTGAGCTTCGCCCTAATGAGCCTTGCTTAGTATGCGGCGCCACCGAGCACCCGTACGCGGTAAACCAAAATCAGCAATTAAATAACTTAATTACTGACTTTGAAAATGCTTTTAATATCGCTAAAAAGCAATTTGAGCATGCACAAAGCGAGCTGCATAAGCATCAAACTCAACATGCCGTATTAACTGCTGAACACGGACAACTTGAGCAAATAATACAAACAGCAAAAGCTAAACAGCTCGACATTAAAAATACCATGCAAGGCGCACGCACAGAGCTTAACGACTTAACGCCTGATCAGCTTGAAGTCACTTATAAGCAGTTAACGGAGCAAAAAGCGCAATACTTTGAGCAGCAAAAGCGCCAGCGTACACTGCAAACCAAAGTAAATGAGCTACAAGCAGCACTTAAAGCAGAGCAGCAAGTGCAGCAGCAACTGAGTAATAAACACCTTGAACTTACACACCAGCAAAACCAGTTAACGAGTAAACATAGCGAGCTAAGTGCGCAAATTAACGAGCTGGGTACAACGCTCAATAATCAATTTGAAAACAATAATTTTTGGCAGCAATTACAAGCCAACACGCTTGAACTTAACGAGCTGCACGAGCAGGTTACGCAGTATCAGCAAACTCAAACGCAACTTGAGCAAAGCCAAAAGCGCCAAGACACAGCTAATGAGCAAATAAAGCAGCTTACCCCGCTTGTTAGTAAAAGCGAGCAAGCGTTAAAAGCACTTAATGAAGAGCTTGTAAAAGCTAAAGAGCTATTAGATGCTGTACAAAGTGAGCGCTTAGCTTTATTTAATAATGAGCAAATAAGCGCAGACGACTACCAAGCAAAACTCATAAGTGAGCAAGAGCAAAAGCAATCGCAGGTTCAAGCGAGTCAAAAAGCCTATGACGACGCTATAAAACAACGAGATGAGCACGCTATAACGCTTAAAAATGTAGAGCAACGCTTACTTGAAAATAGCCAAGAACTAGCAACACTTGAAGCACGTTACAACCAGTGGTTTACTGACTTTAAAGCGCAATACAGCGATGTAACGCACGAACAGGTCAAAATTTTACTAACGCTAAGTAGCGAGACTATAAAAGCGCATTTAACTCAGCACGAGCAGTTAACTCAAGCGTTAACAGATGCAAATGCCGCATTAAAACAGCAACAACTTACCCTTGAAAAACACAACAGTAGCGATAAACCAACACAAAGTGCAGAGGCTTTAAGTACGCAATTAAGCAGCTTAAACGAGCAACAAACGCAGCTTCAAAATTCATTACTAGCAACTAATACCGCTATTGAGCAACACAACCAAAACGCAAAGGCGCTTGAAGGCAAACAAGCTGAGTTAACTACGCTTAAAACACAGGTAGAGCAATGGCACTTGCTTAATAAAGTATTGGGCGATGCAACGGGTAAAACCATGCGTAACTTAGCACAAACACAAACGTTAAAAATATTACTGCACTATGCCAACAGCCATTTAAAAACACTCAACAAACGCTACGAATTAACCGCCATAGCGCAAACACTCGACATTGCTATTATCGACCGCGACATGGCCGACGAGCAACGCTCTGTTAATACGCTCTCGGGCGGTGAGTCATTTTTAGTATCGCTTGCGCTTGCACTTGGTTTAGCATCGCTTTCGTCTAACAAAGTACAAATCAATTCTTTGTTTATTGACGAAGGGTTTGGTACGTTAGACAGCGAAACCTTAAGCATTGCAATGGACGCTTTGGATTCTTTGCAAGCACAAGGCAGAAAAGTAGGCGTTATATCGCACGTAACACAAATGAGCGAGCGCGTAGCCACTCAAGTGCATGTAGCCAAAAAGCCAGGTGGATATTCCACAGTTGAAGTTTTATAAGCAACATTACTGAAAACAAGGAGATACAATGCCAACGTTTACAGGCGAGCAAGCAACACAATATGATAGCCGTATAACCCGTTTAGTTCCTGGTTATGAATTATTACATCAGCTCACTAATACGCAGCTACAAGCAACACTAAGCGACAACGCACATATTTTGGTAGTAGGAGCTGGCACAGGCAAAGAAGTACTTGCACTGGCTGCACTAAATCCAACATGGCAATTTACCGTGCAAGATACATCAGCCGATATGCTTGCTATCGCACAGCAGCAATTTGATGAGCAAGGCATAACAAGCCGCGTAGATGTACATAATGGCCCAGTTGATAAGTTATCGGTTAAAGCCGATGCCGTTTTATGTTTATTAGTAATGCATTTTTTACAAGATAACGGCGATAAAAAAGAGTTATTAAAAGCAATTAAAGGAAGGCTTAAAAAAAGTGCAAACCTTTATATTGCGGATTTAATGCGCCCCGAAACTTCATTTGAGCGCGAAGCCCAGCTTACAACATGCGCGCAATTGGGTTTAACCGAAACCGGTAAAACACAAACAGGGCATGACTTAGAAAATGAGTTTTACCCGCTTGATAGAATGCGCTTTAGCGAACTGCTAAATGAGTGCAAATTTGGCATTCCGAAGCTGTATTTTAAAGCCCTAGGTTTTAGTGGGTATGTAGTTTAATTTATCTAGAAGAATGTGGCTTACACCACTGAACCGTGTGCTTATGGCGCGGTATTGTTTTACATTCTTTATTAGAATTTACGCCTGGCTCGCTAACATATTGCGAGCTTGGCGTTACATTGGCACAACCTGCAGCCAATAATATAGCAAATATTGGAATTAATTTTTTCATTTTACCACCGTTTTGAATATGTTTTTAAAGCGCTTTGCAGTTACTGTTAATGCAAAGCGCTTATTAATCTGCAAGCAAAGCTCATCTATCTGTTTGAAAGACTAAGCCAATTAAGCGTCTACAAAAATAACTTCGCCATTAATAAAACCATCAACCGAACGCTCAAACGCTTTACCTACAAGTTTGCCTGGTACTGGCTGAAAACCTGGCATCATTTCGCCATAAACGCCCCATGCTTCTTCAAGTACGGTAGGGTTTACCACATTAATACGTGTGCCTCGTGGCATTTCTAGTGATACGCATTTTGCAAACGTATCTATTGCGCCGCTGGTTGTTGCATCAGCAATTGCAAAAGGAATCGGCTTAACGTTTAAAATACCGCTAATTAGCGTAAATGAGCCGCCATCGGCAATGTACTTTTGACCAATGCGTACAAGGTTAATTTGCCCCATCATTTTGCTCATAATAGTGCTCATCCACTGGGCTTCGCTCATATCTGCAAACGTTTCGTATTCACATAAACCTACGGTATTAACTACCGCATCAAAATGACCTACTTTTTCATACAGCTCAGTAATTGACTGCTCACTGGTAATATCAACAATATGATCTACATCGCCCGAGCGACCCGCCGTAATTACTTTGTGCTTAGTTAAGCCAGTTAATGCCGCTTGACCCATTTTTCCTAGTGCGCCTATTAAAATTACTGTTTTCATTGTTTGCTCCAATCATTTGTTCACTTTAGTGTGTAGGAGCATAGTATGGGAGTACTTCAACAATTAGAAACAACCCTTTTATGTAAGTGATACCAAAATAATTGGTAATGTGCTACGTTCATTATGCTTAAACAACAAGGGCATTTGCATGAGTAAGTTAGACAGGCTAGATATAAAACAGCTACGTATTTTCCAAGCGCTGATTCGCGAAAAAAACGCATCAAAAGCGGCGAGTAAATTGGGCTTAACCCAGCAAGCAGTGAGTGAGCAACTTAAAAAGTTGCGTGATGTGTTTAACGACCAGTTGTTTTTAAGAAAAACTACCGGTTTTGTACCAACGCCTTATGCAGAGGAATTGTCGGTAGACATAGACAAGCTATTAAACGACTTTCAGGCACTATTAGCCCCTAAAATATTTGACCCAAAAACGGTTAGTGGTGCGTTTGTAATAGCCGCTACCGACTACGCACAACAAGTTGTTTTGCCTGCACTTGTAAAAGAGCTAAGAGAACAAGCGCCTAATTTAAAGCTAATAATAAGAGACTTTGAACTCGATAGTCTGCACGATTTAATGGAAAGCGGTAAAGTCGATTTAGCGATAGCTTTCCCTGACTATATTCCAAGTACTTACCCCATTATTAAACTGTTTGAAGAACAACACATTTGCGTTACTTCACCTAACTCATCAATAGCAGGGACACAACCAACGCTTGCGCAAATAGCCAGCTACCCAAGCATTATTGCCTCGCCTTCGCGTCCAAATTTTAAAGGCTCTATTGACGATTGGTTTAAAAGCTTTGATTTAACACGCAATGTTGTTGTATCGGCACCGTGTTTTTCTATTGTACCGATGTATCTAGAAACTACAGACTCCATTGCATTTTTACCCTCACGCGCAGTAAGCTCAGAGCTGGTAAAAATTGATTTGCAACAGTTACCAGCCCCGTTTGATGTAATAGCCGCGTGGCATCCGCGTTACAGTAAAAATCCGCTGCATAAATGGGTGGTATCAAAGCTGGTTGTTGAGTGAAAAAATATGTGTTTAATTTCACTACACACGCTTACAACTTCTGACAGATACAAACAAAGCTCTCACATATTTTTTATGCTCTGATGCTTATTATTTCCCTATTAAATGATTAAAAGGGAAATCAACATGAAAAAGTATCTTATAGCGGTATTGCTACTCTCAGGTTGCGCGTCACAAGGGGTTGACCGTAACAACCAAAACAAAATAGTTAAGCGTTACTATGCATCGGTAGAATCTATGCAATACGTAACACTTTCATCAGAAGTAGGCACAGGCATAGCAGCAGGCGCTGGGTTTGGCTTTGTAGACAGCTTAGATGGTAACACTGAAGAAATGGTAGGCGGAGCCATAATTGGCGGCTTAATAGGAGGATTATTTACCGCATTATTTGAAGGCGGTAATGACGCCTATCAATATGATTTATACGCTGCCAACGAAGGTGAATTTACTGTAATTCAAAAGCAAAAACTCGATAAAAATACGCAATGTGTAGCCGTAACTGCAGGCGATAAAGTAAAACTTGAACCTGTTGATAAGCAATACTGCGAAAACAGCTCAAATGTGCACAAAAAAACTGATATTGCTCTATAGCAGTATCAGTTTTTATAGGTCGGTTAAGCGAAGCGCCACCCGACGCGATAATACCCACATCACTCAAATCATTACTGTGCCAGCAAACCCTAACCAATCTCTCCAAGTGCTTTCATCGCGGCTTGTGCTTTGTCTGTTTGTACAAAAATATGGTCATGATAAAACGCAGCTACCACGTTAGCGCTAATGCCATGCTCAGTCAGCTTTGCCGATACCGCAGCAGTTAGCCCTACAGCCTCTAAACTTGAATGTACGTTAAGAGTAATTAAATTATATTTACCCTCGTAAGTAATACCTGCTTTATCGGCAGTTTCAGCTTTTAAAATAAGAGTTAGCCCTTCTTCTTCAACATAAGTGGCAAGTGGCTCTAAATGGACATAATCAGCCAATTTC
Source organism: Pseudoalteromonas sp. SR43-7 (assembly GCF_014163785.1). NCBI lineage: Bacteria > Pseudomonadati > Pseudomonadota > Gammaproteobacteria > Alteromonadales > Pseudoalteromonadaceae > Pseudoalteromonas > Pseudoalteromonas sp. SR43-7. The sequence continues at coordinate 14,254 of NZ_JACJDY010000039.1, forward strand.
CCTGCTAAACAGCAAAATATGTACTCACCTTGTTTAAGCACAGGCTGCATTGATCTTAATAATTCGTTTAACTCTAAAATTCCGGCCATGGTCGTTCCTTACAATGTGTTATTTAACCTGAACTCTGGTTAAGATATTTACTCACACATTGAATTATTTTGATATTTAAATTTATTTTCTCTAGCCAGAGATTTTCAGTGAAAGCAAGGCGAATTTACGCGTCAATAGCTGGCCTATTGCAAGTAAATTCAACGCCGTTAGCGCTGAAAATAGCTGCTTGAGATAGATTTATTATCCAGAGTTCAGGTTATTTAGTCATTTTTAGCTGCGCGACTAGCTCGCTTAATCTCGCAATTTTTATATTACTTAACTGTCTGTAATCAAAATACGGGCAAACAATAATGTGGTTGGTTGTGTCTATTGCAAACTCGTCGTCGAGCCAATCAAATTGTGCATGTAACTTACCTTTTTGTAATAAGTTTTTAGCGTGCGTACGCCCAGCAATTATATGTAGCTGATTTTTATTGCTAGTAGCTTTATTTGCACACGTAATAGTAATGTTGGGCGCGCTAAATAGCAGGGCGGTTTTACTGTTTTTTTGCAGTAAAAACTCATCGCGATATTGTTGCCAAGTAGGGGCTTGTTTGGCAAATGAATAATGCTCACTTGGCAGGGCAAATAGCACTTTTGCGTACACGTTAAACACTTTGCGCCAACCATTACCACAGTGCTGGTTTATGGTATTTATTTGCTCGTTAATTACCGGCTCTATACTTTGTAGGGTTTCAAAGTAGGGCATAGGCGGTGCTTTTGCGACATACACGGCTACATTAAAATTATACTCACCTAAACCAACAACTTGCTCTGTCACTTACTTTGCCTTATTTTGCGCTAAAATGCGGTCGAGGTTATTTGCAAAGTTTTGGCGATCGGTTTGGCTAAGTGGCGGCTGCCCACCACTCATTTCTACGCCGCTTGAGCGCATGGTATCCATAAAGTCGCGCACGTTAAGTATTGAGCGGATATTCTCGGTGGTATAAAGCTCGCCACGTGGGTTGAGTGCTTGCCCGCCGTTATCAATTACTTCACTTGCTAGCGGAATATCGCCCGTAATAACTAAATCGCCTTTTTCAACGCGTTTTACTATTTCGTCGTCGGCTACATCAAACCCTGACGATACTTGAACGCGACTTATGTATTTTGACGGCGGGATACGCATTGCGTGATTAGCCACTAAAATAGTCTCGATTTTCATACGCTCTGCAGCTCTAAAAAGTATTTCTTTTATAACAACAGGACACGCGTCTGCATCTACCCAAATTTTCATGCTATGGTCATTTTTATTGCTTTAGAATTAATATGATCCTATAGCAAATTTTTTTAATCGGCTAGCAAACTTTATACTCATCTATATTTAGATAATACGTACTATTTATGTAATTTAAAAAGGAGCTTACATGAAGGCTATTAAATACGGTTTACTTATTACGGGGTTGTTTTTTCTTAGTGCCTGCACCAGCCCTCCTGAGGGAATAACACCTGTTAAAAACTTTGATATACAAAAATATAAAGGCAAGTGGTTTGAAATAGCGCGTCTTAATCACTCATTCGAAGAAGGTATGGAGCAAGTTACCGCGACTTATTCAATTAACGACGACGGCACAGTAAAGGTTCTTAACAAAGGGTATTTAACGGATGATAAAAAATGGGATAACGCCGAAGGCTTAGCTAAGTTTGTTGAGGGCACCGACACAGGGCATTTTAAAGTCTCGTTTTTTGGTCCATTTTATGGTGCTTACGTGATTTTTGAACTTGACCAACCCGATTATCAATATGCATTTATAACCAGTTACGACAAAGGTTACTTGTGGTTTTTGTCGCGTACACCAACGGTTAGCAAAGAGCTTAAAAAGCACTTTTTAACTAAAGCTAAAGAGTTGGGCTTTGCTACCGATGAAATAATTTGGGTAAACCAAGAGACTATGTAAAGGGGGTTTACAGTTAGTTATATACGTTTTTAAAGTAGTAATAAAAGAGTAATTTAACTGTAAAGTAACTTACATATATTATGGTTATATTGTATGCACTTGCCGTGAGACAGCAAGTATTAGAAACACTGAATATCCCCTATTGTTGGCAAGCTATATAGCTTGCCATTTTTTTTGCCTAGGGCGTGTTGATCTTTGTGGATTGAAATCTGTTCAATCTAGGGGCGATTAAATCGCGGCGCGAGGTTTGTAACCTAGTGGGCTAAGTAAAAACCGAGCAACAAAGAGTTAATCGTCCCTAGAATGAACCCTTTGGGCAGCGCATGTTTGGTATTTATGCTGCGTTATCGCCTATTTATGGGGAATAACCACACTACATAGGCTCTGCCTTGCCTAAATACCAAACAGTCTGCTGCAAATTCACCCACCAAAGATCAACACGCCCTAATATATGGGAAAATAACGGATCACGTTTTTACTAACTAAGGCTAGTTTAATGCTAAAAACAACCCACTTAGTACAATTAACACGCTATTTAAAACACTAAACCACTTTACGTAGCCTACTAAAAAATTATAAAAAACCATTATAATTAAAACACTTAGGCTCATAAATCCGCAAAACAGTAATGCTCCATATCCATCTTGAGTAACTATACAAAGCACCAAGCTTAGTAAAATACTGATCCAAGCAGCTAATAGCAGCTTTTTACGTTGGGATTCTGTAGGGCGTTTTTTAAATACATCTTTAAAATGATTATACTTAGCCAGCGCAAAACAGTTAAAACTGAGCAGGCATAGGCTAAACCCAAGTAAATCAATCATGGTTTTTGCCTTTTAAGGTTATTAGATTGACTAGGGCTGATTATTTTTGAGTTGTTTTTAGCAGTACGTAATTTTTCGGTTTGTATAAAAAACAATATACTAAACAGTAAAAAAAGTGCATCAAAAGTAAATAAAGCCCACTGTTTGTGCATCAAATAGCTAACTAGATTACCGTTAGTTGTAAGTGCATTAATAACCGGTACGCTTAAACATGTAACAGCATTTATAGCTGCCATAACTCGCCATTGCAGTGTATCGCGCTTTAAAAGTGCTAAAAGAGCAACCGCTAGCCATGTTAAAAAGAACGCGAGTATTTCTTTATCGGCGCGCTCTGCGGTAGTTGGGCTAAGTAGTCTGTTAGCAATAAAAAATGCACACGTTGCCAGTGGAAGCCCCATAATAGTGGCTAGGTTTAACCCTTCAACTAGTTTTAAACCAAACGAAGGTTTAACGTTATTTTTAGTTCGCTCGCGAATTCGTTTAGCCCACATAATACAGCCAGAGCCAATCATTACACAGCCTGCAATACCGCCTAATACGTATAACCAGCGCAACAACCACGTAGCCAAACGCCCTGTATGCATTGAATTAAGTGATTCGTAAAGCGCTTTGCTGCTAGTTAGTTCGTCATCAGTTTTAGCGACCATTTGCCCTGTAGCACCACTAAATATTAAGCGTGGTGCTTGGTCACGTAGTGTTTTACCTGCGCTTACCAATACGGTAATTGTTGAAGCTGCCATATTTGGTTGATTAACTTGTACGCGAGTAATATCTGCATGAGGCCACTTAGTATAAACCTGATCCAAAATGCTTTGAATCGGCACCATTGATGATTCGCCTTGGGCTTTATCAGTCATGGTGTTGCGAGGGGTTACATCGTTAAAAAAGCCACGCATGCCGTTATCGTAAGACGTTTGCGCAGGGTAGGGAAACAACATAAATATGAGCGTAATCATGCCCGTGTAAGTAATCATTAAATGAAAAGGAAGGGCAAGTACAGAGCTTAAGTTATGGGCATCTAACCATGTACGGCTACCTTTGTTACGCCTAAAGCTAAACATATCTTTAAAAATACGCTTATGAATAACCACCCCCGATATAATGGCAATCAGCATAAAAAAGCTAGCAAAGCACACAATCCAGCGTGCGGTTATTGCATCCATGTAATGTAAATCATAGTGCAGCCGATAAAAAAAGTTACCGCCTTTAGTATTTACAAAGGGCTCAAGCTCTTGCATGGTATTAGGGTTTAGCTGTGTGTTTTCAAACCTGCTGCGGCGCTGGCCTGGCTCTTTTGGTTTTGCATAACCATAAATTAAATAAGGAATGCGTGGCTCGGGTAATGTAATACGCCAGCTTGATGAGTTAGCTCCATGGTTAGCTAAGTAATCAAACCCTGTAATTATTTGTTGTTTTTGCGCTTCTATACGCTGTGTTTGGGCTTGCACATTATGTATGGCTGGTTGATTCCATAAGGTTATTTCGTCTCTAAAAAAGCTAAGAGTCCCTGCAAAAAATATTAAATATAATAACCAACAAACGAGTAATCCTACCCAAGTGTGCAACCAAGTCATCGATCTGAAAAAGCTGTCTTTCATACCCAACCCTTCAGTAATGCAAGCAATCCAATGAACGCTCCCGTACTTAGTAAAATACTGATCCACACTGTTTTTAATGATTTAACGCTAAAGGCATAAATAAATACAACGGCATAAATTAAAATGCTGATTGAAACACTAAACAGCACAGCGTCTTGTTTAGCTATTGGCAACACAAGGCTTAATAACGCAGTGCTTGCAGAGGTAAAAGCATAGCCACCAATTATGGCAATAAAAAAACGTAAAAATACCAAAACTCGATAACAGCTTACGCTTTTTACTATAAGCGCAATCACGTTAACCTTATCGAATGGCGCACTGTGCAAAGGTGCCTGCATAGTTAATTAATCCCTTTATTTAAAGCTGAGGATAAAACAAAGGCGCTATTATATATGTTACAAATACAAAAGATAGTTATTCTCATTTGTGATGTTTAACTTTTGAGTAAGTTATGCTTACTTAGTTACTTAGTTACTTAGTAAAATACTGATCTGATATTATTTAATGATATTGCACAGGCTCTATGTAAAGCTTAAGGTTAATAAACTGAGTAAAAATAAAGAGTGAGTAACGATGAGCGATCACGAAAAACTAAATTACGTTGAGTTTCCTGCATGCGACTTACCCGCAACTAAGGCCTTTTTTAGTCGTGTATTTAATTGGCAGTTTACTGACTACGGCCCAGAATACACGGCGTTTACTGGCCAAGGGCTTGATGGTGGCTTTTTTAATGCGCCGCTTAAATCGCTAACTCAAAATGGTGCTGCGTTATTGGTTTTTTATAGTAACGACATTCACGCTACGTATAAAAAAGTACAACTCCATGGTGGCACAATATTAAAACCTATTTTTGAATTTCCGGGTGGTTGCCGGTTTCATTTTGCAGAGCCGAGCGGCAATGAATTTGCTGTATGGGCAGAGCAACACTAGATTTTACAAGGCTTGTAGCGCGAATGAGCTTAAAGATCACGATTTTACTAACTAACGCTCGTTTTAATTAAAATAAACCGATTTTTACCAACTCATTTATCCTAAATGGCCATTTAGGATAAATATTAAGCATTTAAGGCCAAATAAACATGAATAGTCACCAATTAATAGAGCAAGTTAGTAAATGCGTGATCTGTGAACCTCATTTACCTTTAGGGGCTCGCCCTGTTATACAATTTAACCCAAACGCACGCATTTTAATTGCAGGCCAAGCACCTGGAATCAAAGTTCACGAAACAGGTGTGCCGTTTAATGATGCAAGCGGAAACCGCCTACGAGAATGGCTTGGGCTAACAAGGGATGAATTTTACGATGCTAATAATATAGCAATTTTACCTATGGGCTTTTGCTACCCGGGTAGGGGTAAGTCGGGTGATTTACCACCGAGAAAAGAATGTGCCCCTGCATGGCGCGAGCAATTATTGGCTGCACTACCAAATATTGAGCTGACAATAGTGCTTGGTAAATACGCGCAGTCGTATCATTTACCAGAGACTAAAAAAATGCCACTTACGGAGTTAGTAAAATCTTGGCGTGAGTATTGGCCAAATTATTTAGTGCTTCCACATCCGAGTCCGCGTAATAATATATGGCTTAAAAAGAACCCATGGTTTGAACAAGATGTACTTCCAGAACTAGATAAGCAAGTTGCTGCTATTTTAAATAAGTAATACTTCAAGCATTAGGATTTATTGTAAAGGGGCTTTATACCAATCCGCAATAATACTTAATCATTTTGCGGGGCTAAACGTGTCGCTACCTGTGTTAAAAAATTCTCATTTACGACTGCATGGATGCAGAAGGTAGAGCAATGCAGGAGCAATTGCCGAG